>JAFEFD010000152.1 GCA_018240765.1 Pseudomonadota bacterium
CCTTTTTCGTATTCCGCCGTCCATTGCGCCGTGGTCTTGTCCAGCATCGGCCTTGCGCAGCGCACGTGCACGAGCAGGTGGCTGTTGAGGTACCAGGTTTCGCGGTATTCGTATTTCGTCTTGCCGCTGTTCGCGAAGTAGCGCAGCGTGGTCGCATCCACGCCCTCGGTCTTCTGTTCGTAGCCCGGCAACTGTTTGGCCTTGTCGACATCGCGATTGACCATCGGTTGGAAATTGCTCGAGTCGTTGAGCAGGCGCGTTTCCACGGTCACGCGCGTGGCTTCGCCGCTGCCGGTGTCGGCGGGATCCTTGACCTGGAACGCGATGAATTGCGGATCGCCTTCGGTTTTTTGCATGATCACCGGCCACGCGGGCGGCGCGTTGAACTTGATGAAGCCCTGGTCCAGCGAGTATTGGCCCGGTGTCTGTGCGAAGGCGCTTCCGGCCAGCAGGGTGGCCGTGAACGTGGCGAATGCGAATTTACGCATGGTCATCTCCGGATCAGTGAAAACGTGAGGCGGGCAGGCCGAGCCATTCCAGCGCGGTGCCGTGGTACAGGGATTTTTCTTGCGTGGGCGCGAGACCGAGCGCCGCGATGCCGGCCCCGGGTTCCTGCTCGCCAAGTGGGAACGGATAGTCGGTGCCGAGCATCACGCGATGCGCGCCGGCGACATCGAGCAGGTAGCGCAGCGCGCGATCGTCGTGCACGCAGGAATCGAAATACACGCGATCCAGGTATTCGCGCGGATTGCGCGCATTGTCGGTGGCGACCAGGTCCGGGCGCATGCGGAAACCGTGCTCGATGCGGCCGATGGTGTAGGGGAACGATCCGCCGCCGTGGGCGAAGGCGACGCGCAGTTTCGGCAGACGCTCGAGTACGCCGCCGAAGATCAGGCAGCATGCGGCGCGCGATTGCTCGGCCGGCATGCCGACCAGCCACGGCAGCCAGTACTTGGGCATGGTTTCCTTGCCCATCATGTCCCAGGGATGCACCAGGATCGCGGCGCCCAGGTCCGCGGC
>JAFEFD010000153.1 GCA_018240765.1 Pseudomonadota bacterium
AAAGGCCGAAGGCCAGCACCACCGGCAGTTGCAGGATTGCCGCGATCAGGTGCGGCGCGATCGGAAATTCCGCCGCGGTGTCGAAGAAACGCGCCGCGCGCGTCGCCTCGCCCGGTCGGGCGCGATCGCCTAGCAATCCGATCAACGCGCCTTGCTCGGCTGCGTCGCGAATCGCCAGTACGGCATCGGCGCCGTCGCCGCCAGCATCGATGACCATGCCCGCCACCGCCGGATTGAGCGCGTGCAACAGTTCGGTCAGCGCCGGGGTCTGGCCACGATCCATCAGCATGCGCACGCGCAGGTCCGGGCGCGCTTCGGCAAGTACGCGCAAGGCTTCGAAACTGCCGATGTGCGCGCCGAGCAGGATGGCGCCGCGGCCCTGTGCGATCCGTGCTTCGAGTTGCCCGAGTCCGCACACATCGATCGCGAATCCGCGGGTGCCGCGCGCGAGCAGGAACACGCGATCAAGGATCGTCGCCGCATAACAATGGATATGCTTGAGCACGTCCCATGTGCGCGCCGGCCGTCCAAGCGCGCGGGTGAGGAAGGCGCGCGAAGCGCGGCGCTCCGGACCGCGCCGGAAGAAGAAGTACACGGTGATCGGATACAGCAGTGCGCGTGCGACAGGGCGGCCCAGATGCAGGCCAATCGCCCGGATCAGCCACAGCGCGAAACGGCCGCCGCCCTCGCGACGTTCGCTCCAGTGCCCGCTCATGGCGCCAGTTCCAGCGTGCCGGTCGCGACGAGTTCGCGTACATGGCGGATGGAAAACTTTGCGCTCGACGCGCTGCGCTCGATGCGCAATTCGACGGTTTCCCCGGGGCGCAGCGGGTGCAGGAATTTCACCTGCGGCAAGCCAATGACGCGCATGCCGGATTCGCGTTCGACGACGGCGCAGACGCGTTCGAGCAGGACCACGCCCGGCACGACCGGATTGCCGGGGAAGTGCCCCGGCAGCGCACGATGCGATGCAGCAATGTGGAAATGTTCACAAAATTCCCCGGTCATTGCGCACTTCCTGCATCATCGCGTCGGCGCGATCCCGGGCTTTCCCGATCGACCAGCAAGGCCGGCCAGTGGTGGATCAGGCGTAGCGTGAACGCGATGAGCCTATGCCGCGGCGCCTGCGGCAGCAGCCAGCGGCGCAGCACGAATTCGCCGACGAACAATGCTGCGACCGCCATGGGTACGCCAAACGTGCCGACGCGCGACACTGCCGGCGCCGCCACCCATGCTGCTACGGCCGCGATTACCGCCCACAGCAACAGATACATGGCCCACAGTTGCGTCAGCTGGCGGGCATAGCGCGCCACCATCGGATCGGCAAGCCATTGCGAGCCGTCCACGGCCGCGATCGCGCGCGCAATCAGCGGCGTGCGGCCGCGTTGCAGGGTGAAGGCGAACACGGCGGCGATCGCCACGGTTACGGCGACCGGCAACGCATCGCGCAGCAAGGTGTTGCCGCTGGCGTAGGCGCCAACCGACAGCCCCAGTACACCCAGCCAGATCAGGATGCGCGTCACTGCGCGATTCGCGACTTCTCGACGTGCGCGCTCAACTCGCGCAGGCTGGAAAAGATGCGCTTGTTGTCGGGATTGTCGGAGCGCAGCGAAAAACCGTAGCGCTTGGAAATCGCCAGCGCGAGTTCGAGTGCGTCGATGGAATCCAGGCCCAGCCCGCCGCCAAACAGCGGTGCTTCCGGTGCGATGGCCGCGGCGCTGGTGTTTTCCAGGTTCAGGCTGGACACGATCAATTCGGCCAGTTCGTGTTCGGCGGGTGATTGCGTAGACATGCGGTGTGACGTTCCCCAAAACCGGCCTTGCGATGCGTTTTCCGATGATTTGCGATCAAGGACGATCGCGTTACCCATAGTATCATTCCTGAAATGACCGTCCGTCCCAGCCACGCCCTGGAATCCGCTGTATCCACGCCGCTT
>JAFEFD010000154.1 GCA_018240765.1 Pseudomonadota bacterium
GCTTGCGGCGGACGGATCCAGAATTTCAATGTCGCTGGTCAGCCGCGCGCAGAACAGATGCACCTTTTCGGCGCGCAGGGCAGCAATCAGCGCGTCGGCCGCGGCTTCTTCGGCGATGAATTCGACCAGGATCGGCACGTCGCCGGCCAGCTCGAAGAAGTGCTGCTCGTGCATCCTGCCATGGCGACCGAAACCGGCAATGGCGCGGAATGCCGAGCCGCCATGGATGCCGCGGGCCTGTGCGAATTCGAGCAGCCATTCGTACATCAGCACGCTGCTGTGCTTGCGGTTTTCGTAGGTATAAAAACGCAGGTGGATGCCTTTCATGGATGGGCCTCAGGTGCGGAACAGGAAACGCATCAGAAACAAACCCGCCAGCGTCATCGCCAGCGAGCCGAACAAGTGCACGGAAACGGTGGTGACCGCCCATGCGTATTGCTGGCGCAGGAACAAGGTCACGGTTTCGGCGGAGAAAGTGGAGAACGTGGTCAGGCCGCCGCAGAAGCCGGTGGTCACAAACAGGCGCAGTTCCGGCGACAGGCTCTGGAACTGGGTGAACACGCCCAGTGCGCAGCCGATGATGAAACCGCCGAGCAGGTTGGCGGCGAGTGTGCCCAGTGGCAGGGTCGGCAGCAGGGGATTGAACCAGATGCCGAACAACCAGCGCAGCACCGCGCCGGCGAAGGCACCGATACCGACGGAAAAAACGGAAATGAGGTTCATAAATCTCCCGGAGCCGATTCAATCCGGAAGATTACGGTTGCACGCGGAGAGCGTCGCGAGCGGGGCTCGTGGCGATACCTGCGGGCATCCGATTTTCCGGATACTCAAGCAGGCATCATCAGCCTTGCGGCGGTTCACCCCGAGGGGCGGGAGGAATGCCATCTCCTAGCGACCGCGACAGGATAGCGCAGCCGCCCGTGGTGATGTCAAGCGCCGATCAACCCGTGGGCGTGCCGCCCAGAAGCGCCTTGAGCAGCGCGAGGACTTCTTCCTTGGTGCCCATCACCGAAATGTGGTGCTCGCGCGGGATATCGGTACCCAGATTCACGGCGTAGCCCTGACCGGCATCGTTGCCATCGTCGTCCAGGCGCGGGTAGGTTTCCACCTTGCCTACGTAGACGATGCTGTTGGCGTCGATGTAGCGTCCGTCGGGAAGTTTCAGCCAGCGTTGCATGGGAAGTCCTCCGTGTGATGCGCAGGCTAGCCGCAGGCCTGCGCGGGCGCAAGCGGCAGCCGACCGTTTACTTCCAGCCACGCACGAGCATCCTCGGCGTCGTGCTCGAACCATGCGCGCGTCGAGCCGAGGCGAAATGAGTAGCCCCAGGCGTCCATGTCGGCCATCAAGCGCGTGCTGCCAATGCCGGGGAGATCATCGGCGAGCAGGATCTGCAGGTAGCAGGTTGCGTCTTCCTCGGCCTGCGATTCGGATGCGTCGGTATGGATCGTGGTGCGCTTCTCCGGCGGGGCCACGATCAGGTGACAGGCTTCGTGCAACAGCGAATGCACCGGCGTATCCGCGCGGGCGTAGACCGCGTCGCCAATGACACCGGCTTCGGGTTCGCCCCAGTAGCTGCCGGGGATGGTCGCGCCGTCAGCGACGCGGACCAGCATCAATCCGTGGCGCCGCAGCAGGTCTTCCGCCGCGCCGGGCGCGAGGTCGGCCAACAGCAGCACGCGCGCCTCAGTGCGCGGTGCCGGTGCGAGCCGGCGCGGAAGCGATTTCGTGGGTGCGTGCGCTCAACCACGGCTGGTTCGGCAGCTTTGCCGTGGGGCCATGCAGATAGGTGTCGCGCACGAA
>JAFEFD010000155.1 GCA_018240765.1 Pseudomonadota bacterium
TCCGGGAAGCGCGCCTTCATCGCCGCCTCGACACGATTGATGGCAGCGATGAGTTCGCTGCCGGATTGCTCGCCGCGCATCTTCGCCTTGGTTGCGACCATCAGATCCGGACCCAGTTGCAGCGTGATCAGGTTGAACAGGTGTTCGACGTCGGGCTGTGCGCGCACGAACTCGGCCAGCGCCGCGTGCAGCTCGGGTTCAGCGCTCTGCCCCACCAGCAAGGACGCGACTTCACGCGCGACGAACACGGCGACCACGCACAGCAATACGCCGATGGCGATGGAACCGGTGGCGTCGTAGACCAGATTGCCGCTCAGCATGGTCGCGAGCACCGCGGCAAGCGCGAACACGAGACCCAGCAAGGCGGCGAGGTCTTCGCCGAACACCACGATGAGTTCACTCTGGCGACTGTCGCGAAACCAGCGCCACAGGCTACGATTGCCGCGCGCCTTGTTGACCTCGCGCAAACAACCCCACATCGAGAATGATTCGGCGACGATGCCGAATACCAGCACACCAATCGCCAGCCATGGCCAGCGTAATGGCTCGTGCACTTCGAGTTTGTGGATGCCTTCATAAATCGAAAACATGCCGCCGATACTGAACAGCAGCAGCGCGACCAGGAACGACCAGAAATACACGACCATGCCATAGCCGAGCGGGTGATCCGGCGACGCCGCACGCCGGGCCTGGCGCATGCCGATCAGCAGCAATACCTGATTGCCGCAGTCGGCCAGTGAATGCACGGCCTCGGCCGCCATCGAACCGGAACCCGTGATCAACGCCGCGACAAGTTTGGCGACGAAGATCGCGAAGTTCGCGCCCAGTGCCAGGAAAATGGTTTTCAGGGAATCGGCTTTGGCGGACATGTCAGATATTGCGCTTGCGTTTGACGCGCCTTTTCGGCGCTGTGGATTCGAGTGTGACCAGCGCCGCCTGTTGACGTTTGCTCAAACCGGTGCGAACGAGTGTGTAGGAACGTCGCACGAACGTCTCGATCGCAGCGCGTGCGAAGCGCTCGGGCTCGGTCAGCGTGATCCAGAACGGCCGCGCCGGATAATGCGCAGGCACAACGCCGGCTTGCGCAGTCAATCCGACGAAATGCTCGGGTTCGACCGCGAACGACAAGCGTCCACGTTCGGGACCGCGCAGGCACAGCGTCGTGAA
>JAFEFD010000156.1 GCA_018240765.1 Pseudomonadota bacterium
GCCAGCGCTCTTGCGCGTGGCGCGCAGCAGCAGGATCGAACGCCCACCGGCAAGCGCGTGCGCCATCGCCACGAAGTTGTATTGGCCGCCGACGCCGCTGACAACTTGCCCGTTCTCGAGCGTGTCGGAAACAGCGGCACCCAGCAGCGTCGCCATCATGCAGGTGTTGAAGAAGCGCGCGTCGCGGCGCTGCAGCGCATCCAGCGTCTCGCGTCCACCGTACAGCTGATTGATGTCGGATACACGGGTCATCGACAGGCCGTCGAAGTCCGCGCCTTGCAGCCCGCTCAACCAGTCGTAGAAGGCCTTTGAACCCAGATAGAACGCACCGCGCAGATAGCGTCCGTCGCCGCGGCCGGACAGATCGACCGCGCGACCCGTGGCCAGCGCCTTTTCAACGTCAAGGTCATCGTAAACGCAACGCGAAAGAATGCCCGCACGCGCCAAGTGCATGAAGCCGTCCATGACCATTTCGCTGGCGCCATACAGGCCGCGCGGCATCGGGTCCATGCCGCCACATCCGCCTGACAAGCGCGCATCGACGTTGCCGAGCGCGTCGAGTGCGGCGCGATAATCCGCGTTATGCGCATGCCGCAGCAGCAGCGCATGCACCAGCGCATCCGACAACGCACCGATGCCGATCTGCAAGGTGCCGCCATCGCGCACCAGCGTGCTCGCATGCAGGCCAAGCGCGTATTCGGCCGGGTCCACCGGCGAGCGTGGCAGCGCGAACAGCGTGTGCCCGGAAGCGGGGTCGTCCAACACGATGTCGAAGAATCCTTCTTCGACCAGCGCCTCGTTGCCGATGAAGGGTAAATCCGGATGGATCACGCCCACCATCAGCGGCCGCGGCGCGCCGATCGCCGCCATGCGCTCGAACAACTCGGCGGTCGTGTCGGGATTGCAGGCAAGACTGTATTGGCGCGCTGCACCTTGCCCACGCACCGCGATGATTTGCACGACGACATTGATGCCGGCGCCAGCCAGGTCGCGCGCGGCGTGGGTGTAGTTCAGGCTCGCATAGTCGCGCTGCGACTGCGCCACGCCAAGCATCGCGCCGGATTGCAGGTAGAACTCGTGCACGCGGATATTCGCCGGCAGCGCATTTGCGTGTTGCGCCGCGACCCAGGCCAGATCCGGATAGTCCTTGCCAAATTGACGTTCGAGGAAAGGCTCGAGAAAGCGCCGCTCCAGATCACTCTTCGCCTTCGGCCGCGCCAGCGACAAAGCGGTATAGATGTCGAGTTCCAGCGCCGCATCGCTTTCTGCCCGATGATAGATCGCGTTGAGCAACACATTCGGTTTGCCCAGGCCCAACGGCGTCGCCACGCGCAGGTGCGTGCCCGCGTGCGCGAGGATGCGCGCGAGGCAGGTTTGGGTGCTGGTGAGCAATTGGGGACTAGCGACATTCATCTGCTCATTCTCAACCATCAGCCATCATCACATGTCCCACAACCGGGCCAAGGGCACGCCAAGACAATTCTCCACCGCGAGCTTGATGGTGCTGGTGCCAGCATGCAACACGACGCCTCCACGGAAATGTTTGCCGCATCGGTCGGCCAGCCGGCGCAAGCCTGCGCCATCCGCGGGCGTGACAGTAGCAGCGGATTTCACTTCCACGCCCCAAACCTCGCGGCCACGATTGATGACCAAGTCCACTTCCACCTGATCCTTGTCGCGATAGTGCGAAAACTCCAGCTCCGGCGCGATCCATCCTGCCTGCGCCATCAACTGTTGGACGACAAAGGTTTCCAGCAGGTGGCCGAAGCGTTCGCGCTGCACCGTGGCGTCGTCCACAGTCATCCCGGCGAGTGTAGCGGCCAACCCGCTATCCACCAGATGGACCTTGGGCGCCTTGATCAGGCGTTTGGCGCGATTGGTGTGCCAGGCGTTCAAACGCCGCACCATGAACAGGCGTTCGCAAACGCTGAAATAGTGCTCGATGGTTTCACGGCGCATATCCAGCTCGTTACCCAGGCTGGCGATGTTGAGCAGTTGCGCGGTGCGCAGGGAGAACAGCTCCAGCAGGCGCGCGAGTTCGCGCGTGTCACGCACCCGCGCCACATCATGTACGTCGCGATCGAGCACCGCGCGCAGATACTGGCGGTGCCAAGCGCGCGCGCGCGCAGGGTCGCGGCGCACCGCCTCGGGAAAGCCGCCCGCTACCACCTGCGCGGCCAATCCGATCATGCCAGGTTCAACGCCTGCGGTCAGTGCAGGCTTGAGTTTGCCTTCAAGTAGCGCGTCCAGAAACCGGCCGGGTCTGCGCGCCTGTTCGGCTGCAGTCAGCGGCTGCAGGTCCACCACTTCCATGCGCCCGGCCAGCGAGTCGCCGAGGCGCGGCAGCAACAACAGATTCGCCGAACCAGTGAGCAAAAAGCGGCCCGGACGACGATCGCGATCCACAGCCAGCTTGATGGCGCGCAGCAATTCAGGGGCGCGCTGCACTTCGTCCAGAATAACCGGATCAGGCAGCGCATCGACAAATCCGGACGGGTCGATCTGGGCAAAGGCCAGCGTCGCGGGATCGTCGAGCGTGACGTAGCCGAATGCCGGCTCGAATTGTCGCGCCAAGGTGGTCTTGCCCGCCTGCCGCGGCCCCATAAGACAGACCACGGGGGTATCGGCCAAGGCGACGGCTACCGCCGCCCGCAAGGGACGATCAAAGAGAGCTGGCGGTTTCACGGTCGGCATAGCTTGGACAGTGTAGCGTCCAATCTACTATTTGTATAGCGTCCAAAATACTAGTTTGATTGCGTCCAATCTCCTAGCAGAGATCCGGTTAATTGCAAGGTTACGAGCAGGCTGATTGCAACCCCGC
>JAFEFD010000157.1 GCA_018240765.1 Pseudomonadota bacterium
GCGACGAGTTCGATATCCGCGGGCGGCAATTTCAAGCGTTCGCAGAATCCACGCGACTCGGTCTCGCCGAGTTCGGAATGATCGCCGCCGCGGCCCTTGGCAATGTCGTGAAAAAGCGCAGCGAGCAGCAGCAATTCCGGCTTCGGCAGGCGCATCCACAGCTCATGTGCCTGCACGAATTCGCGGCTCGCATCGGCGCTGGTGAAGCGTTCGATATTGCGCAGCACGCGAATCGTGTGCTCGTCCACGGTGTAGACGTGGAACAGGTCGTACTGCATGCGTCCGACGATGCGTCCGAAAGCTGGCAGATAGTGCGCGAGCACACCGAACCGGTTCATCCGCGCCAGCGCTTCGACGGCGGGTGCGCCGCGCCGGAGCAGGCGCAGGAAGGCGGCATTCACATCGTCGTCATCGCCAAGTCGAGCACCGGACTGAGCCAGCTTTGCTTCGATGCGGCGCACGAGCGCCGTGCGCAAGGCGCGGATCGGGGGATGCTCGGTCCAGATGCGGAACAAGTCGATCAACGCGGCGGGCCGGCGCTCGAACAGATCCGGCGTGTCGCTGTCGAGGCGCGCGTTGATGGCGATGAAATCCAGGCTCACGCGCTGCGGCAGCGCCGGCGGCTCCAATGCCTCTTCGCAGGCATCGATGAAACGCGCACTCAACCGCTCGATCGTCATCGCGGCGCGGTAATAGCCCTGCATGAACTGTTCGACGGCGAGATTTTCGCGATGCTGGTCGACGAAACCGAATTGCGCGGCGAGCGCGCGCTGGTAGTCGAAAAGCAGGCGCTCCTCGGCGCGACCAGCCACGAGGTGCAGGGCGAAACGGATGCGCGCGAGCAGGTGCCGTGCGGCATCCAGCGCGGATGCCTCGGCCTGCGCCAACATGCCGCATTTTCCCAATGTGGAAAGATTCGTTGCGGCGAACAGGCGCCGGCCCAGCCACAGGATGGTTTGCGCCGCGCGCAAACCGCCGGGTCCGTCCTTGAGATTGGGTTCCAGGTTGTACGCGGTGTCGTTGAAGCGCGCATGGCGCGCGTCACGGTCGGCGCGACGCGCCACCAGGTAGCGCGGCTTCGACCAGACGTCATCATCATCGAGCAAGGCGGCGAGCGCAGCGTCGAATTCAGCGCTTCCTGCAATCCGGCGCGCATCGAACAGGCTGGTGTAGACACTCGAGTCCTTCGACGCGTGTTCGCGGCATTCGGCCAGCGTGCGTACGGCGTGACCCGGCTTCAGGCCGATGTCCCACAGGCAGGCGAAAAACGATTCCAGCGCGCGCGACGCCGGACCATGCAACGGTGCCGCTGACAATGCGAGCAGATCGACGTCCGAATACGGGAACAACTCACCACGCCCGAAACCGCCGACAGCGAACAAGGCAACGGTGTCACTGTCGCCGATACAGGCGATCCAGACATGCGTCACGATGCGCTCGACTGCATTCGCACGCGCGTGGGTGAGCGCATCGGCGTCTGCGCCAATGCGGAAGGAGTCCACCAGCCGGCGATCGACATCGCCGAGCAATTGCCGCAACGCCGCGCGCGCCTCGCGCGAAACACCGCTGCGCGGAATCGCGGCGGGAAGACGCGACAATGTGGTGGCGAACGCGGCGGGGGCTGCGTTCATCGAAGAATCACGCCGCCTTCGGCCACGGTGTCAGGATTTCAAACCCATCGTCGGTCACGGCGACGGTATGCTCCCACTGTGCCGACAGCGAATGATCGCGCGTGACCACGGTCCAGCCATCCGGCAACAGGCGCGTGCCGGGTTTGCCCGCGTTGATCATCGGCTCGACCGTGAAGACCATGCCCTTTTCCAGACGCATGCCCTGCCCGCGCTGGCCGTAGTGCAGCACCTGCGGATCTTCGTGGTAGATGCGGCCGATGCCGTGGCCGCAGTATTCGCGCACCACGGAAAATCGATGACTCTCGGCGTGTTGCTGGACGGCATGGCCGATGTCGCCGAGCGTCGC
>JAFEFD010000158.1 GCA_018240765.1 Pseudomonadota bacterium
CGTCGGCGACGCATACGATCGGCGGAATGCGTGCATTCGTGCCGTAGTGCAGGCGTGCCGGCATCCTCGCCTTGTTCCAGCAGCGCATGTGCTGGTGCGTTGCGAGCAGGGCGGCATCGACCTGGGCTTCATGTCCGGGTTTCGCCGCCAGTCCGGCGACCACGCCGGCGTTGATCACGGTGACATCGTGCATGTCGACGAGTTTGTCGAGCACCACGAGGCGATCTTCGCTGGTCGCGGTCATGCCGTGGTCGGACACGACAACGATGTTCGCGTTGTCGAAAATGCCACGCTGCTTGAGTCCGTCAATCAATCGCCCAAGTGCGGCGTCGATCTTGCGCAACTCAACGTCCACCTGCTCAGAATCCGGGCCATGGCCGTGGCCGGCATGATCGACTTGCTCGAAATACAGGGTGAGGAAATCCGGACGCTGTCCGGGTGGAAGATCCAGCCACGCCAGCGCCTGATTCACGCGCGCATCCGGCGTCATCCTGCCGTCGAACGGCAGCCAGTGCTCCGGGCGCACACCATCGATGTCCACGTCCGATCCTGGCCAGAACATCGTCGCCGCATGTTTGCCCTGACGTTCGACGCTCACCCACAACGGTTCGCCGGCCCACCAATGCGGATCGTCCGTGGTGCGACGGTCGTTGTAGACGAACTTCGCACCGGTGACGGGATCGAGGAAGCGATTGTTGACGATGCCATTGTGATCCGGATACAGACCGGTCACGATGGCGTAATGGTTCGGAAACGTAAGCGTGGGAAACGACGGACGCATGGCCGTCGCGCGCACGCCGGTTTGCGCAAGCGCGGCGAGATTGGGCGACAGTCCGCGTTTGATGTAGTCGGCGCGATAGCCGTCGATGGAAATCAGGATCAGCGGCGAATACGGATGCGCGGGCTGCACCGGCGCACGCATGCAACCGGCAAGAAGCAAAAGCAATACCAGCAAGGGCGCCGTGGCAAGGCGGCGCCGTGTGTCGATGGCGAACATGGTCAATCCCGGATCAGAGCGTTGCCGCGTTGAATGTGTCGCAACTGCGGATGTCACCGGACTGGAATCCCGCCTTGAACCAGCGCGAGCGCTGTGCAGACGTGCCATGGGTGAACGAATCCGGCACTGCGTAGCCGCGCGATTCCTTCTGCAACGTGTCGTCGCCGACCTGCGATGCGGCATTAAGGGCCGAGTCGATGTCGCCGGCTTGCAGCCAGTTCAGTTGCGCCTGCGACTTGTTGCCCCACACGCCGGCAAAGCAGTCGGCCTGCAGTTCCAGGCGCACCGAGGTGCCGGTGGCGCCTTCGGTCGGCCGCCCTACCTGCTGCATGACGCCGAGCAGGTTCTGTACATGGTGGCCGACTTCGTGCGCGATCACGTAGGCGCGAGCGAAGTCTCCACTGGCGTGAAAGCGTGTATCCATTTCCTTGAAGAAGTCGAGATCCAGGTAGACGAGGTGATCGGCGGGACAATAGAACGGTCCCATCGATTCCTGCGCCGCGCCGCAACCCGATGAGGTCTGGCCATGGAACAGCACGAGCTTGGGCCGCTCATACTGATTGCCCATGGATTGGAAATACGGGCCCCAGACGTCTTCGGTGCTGGCCAGGATCGTGGAGACGAATCTGACTTGCGGGTCGTTCGCGTCCGCCGCGTGGCGCTGGCCCGGCGCCGGCGCAGCGGCCTGTTGGCTGGAATCGGCGCCGCCACCGCTGAGGAACAGGTTCATGATCAGGGGCCGCGTCTGCGGGAAGATCAGCGCGATGATGACGACGATGATCGTGCCGCCGATGCCGAGGTGGAATCCGCCGAAGCGCATCCCGCCGCCGCCACCACCGAATCCGCCACCACCGCCGCTGCCATCGTCCTGAACGACGTTGTCGCTTTGCCGACCCTTCTGCCAATCCATATGTCCTCCCGCGCCGCGTGGATATCCAACGCGAACACTACTCCGCCGCCAGCGAAACGCGCAAGCGTGCTGCTACATTGGACGGCGCCGACGCTTCGCGTATACTGCGCGCCCTGCCTCGGCGCGGTTCCGCGCCGTCATCACACGAGCCGGTGTGGCGGAATTGGTAGACGCGCCAGACTCAAAATCTGGTTACCGCAAGGTAGTGTGGGTTCGATTCCCTCCACCGGCACCAATCAATGCGTGGCATCCAGCGACAACTGGCGCTGGTCGCGGTCGTACCAGCGATCGTCGATCGGGCGGAACACCGAGCACTGCGTCATCGCGCCGCGGTAGACGTGCAAGGTCACGGCGATGGTGTCGCGGCTCGGGTTGCGGATGGTGTGGTATTCGTGCGGCGGGATCAGGCTGCCGGCGGAGCCGGGGCCGACGTGCATGGTACCGCGCGGCTCGAAGTGGTATTTGCCATCGCGCTGATCGGTCAATTCGTAGGGCGTGATTTCCAGCGCGCCGTGCCAGACGCCTTCCACGCACCACATGCCGCAATGATCGTGGATCGGCGTGCCTTGCCCGGGTCCCCAGGTCATGGCGATGACCGAGAATCCATGCTCATCGCTGCGGTACAACTCGCGGCGCGCGTAGTGGTCGGCCACGCGCTCGTAACAGCAGTCGGGAAGTTTCACGCCTGGGTCGCGGATCAGTTCGCACAGCGTGTTGCGCAGGTCGTCGGTGATTTCGGTCGGGCAGTCGTGGCA
>JAFEFD010000159.1 GCA_018240765.1 Pseudomonadota bacterium
CTGCGCGGCAGAGCACGCGCGCGCTGATTGCGATGCTGAATGCGAAGTCGCCGAATCCGTCGCTGGACGAATTCAAGGTTGCGCGCCGCCGCGAGAAGGAAATCATGGCGCAAATCAGCCAGGCCCTGGTCAACACCTTCGTCACCGCGCTTGAACGCGAGGACATCGAGGCGCTGTCCGGCGCGCTGTACAAGATTCCGAAGACGGTGGAGAAATTCGCCGAACGCTATGCCCTGTTCGCCGAACAACTGGTGGACGTGGACTACGCCTCGCGCGCGGCGATGCTGGAGAAGGGCGCCGAAACCATTGTGCAGATGGTGCGCCAGTTGCGCCAGGGCATGAAGCTCGAGGAAATGAAGGCACTCAACGATCGCATGCAGGCGATCGAAAGCGAGGCCGACCGACTGATCCTGGATCTGTACAAGGACATGTTCTCCGAAACCAGCGATGCGGTGCGCCTGCTGCTGCGCAAGGACCTGTTCGAGTTGCTGGAAAAAGCCATCGACCGCTGCCGTGATGCCGGCAACGTCATTTACGCGATCGTGCTGAAGAATTCCTGAGGGCCCCCCGTGACCCTCACCCTGGTACTCGTCGTCCTCGCGGTCGCCCTGATCTTCGAGTACATCAACGGCTTCCACGACACCGCCAATTCCATTGCCACCGTGGTGGCGACGAAGGTGCTCAGCCCCGGCCAGGCGGTGCTGCTCGCGGCATTCACCAACCTGCTCGGCGCGATGTGGGGGACGGCCGTGGCCAAGACCATCGCGTCCGGCCTGGTCGACACCGGCGTGGTGGCAATGACGCCGGAAATCCTCATCTGCGCCCTGCTCGGCGCGACGATCTGGGACCTGATCACGTGGTGGGTGGGGTTGCCGTCGAGTTCCTCCCACGCGCTGGTTGGCGGTTTGTGCGGCGCTGCTCTGGCAGCGGCCAGCGGCAATTGGGGAGCCATCGTCTGGTCGCTGCCGGCGGATCATTGGTGGCATGGCGGCGGCGTGCTGAACAAGGTCATTCTGCCGATGGTCGTTTCGCCCCTGGCCGGATTTGTCATCGGATTCCTGGTGATGGGACTGCTGTTCGCGCTGTTGTCGTTCTTCAACGGATTGGGCGGAGGGTTTACGCGCGCGACGCGGCCGCGCACGGTCAATGCCGTGTTCGGCAAATTGCAGATATTCTCGTCCGGGTTCATGGGCCTGTCGCACGGCATGAACGACGCGCAGAAAACCATGGGCATCATCGCGTTGGCGCTGGCCAGCGCGACCGCGGCCGGGTCGCTCGATCACCTGCCGGGATGGCTGCATTTCCTGCGCGTGCCGACCGACGCGCAGGGCCAGTTCGGTATCGCGCTGTGGATCAAGATCGTCTGCGCGCTGACCATGGCGGCGGGGACCATGATCGGCGGCTGGCGCATCATCCGCACGCTCGGCCACAAGATGGTCAAGCTGCATCCGGTCAACGGCGTCGCCGCCGACATCACCGCCTCGGGTGTGATCATCACCGCCTCGGTGCTCGGCCTGCCGGTGTCGACGACGCACAACGTGTCGTCCGCGATCATGGGCGTGGGCGCAGCCAAGCGCCTGAACGCGATCCGCTGGACCGTGGTCGAGCGCATGGTCTGGGCGTGGCTGCTTACGTTGCCCGTTGCGGGCGGGCTGGCGTGGCTGCTGGTGCGGGGGATGCAACTGCTCGGCTGGCACCAATCGTAGATTTACAGCGTATCACCACCGGACGACATGGCTTTCTCAAGACGATCACCGAGCGGGCCGATTTCGTCGATCAGGCGCACGAGTTCCTTTTCGTCCAGCAACTCGTAAGGACGGTTCTCGCACAGGTGCAGGTAGGGTGCGCCGTCCAGATCGCCTACTGCGAGGAAACCCACGCGCTGTTCCCAGTTGAAGCGCAGACAGCGTCTGGCTTCCATTCCTGTGACCGGGCCGATCGGCGTGGAAATGCGCAGGTATTTGCGGCCGTCGTCGCCTTCAAGTTCGGCCAGGTACATGCCTTGATATCGCTTGCCGCCATCGACGGCCAGGTCGAAACACACAAGGTACGGGTCGTTGATGCGCAACGACTGCCGGGCCTGGATCGTGGAACGGACTTCCTCGAACGAATGCATGGATGCTTCCCGTGATTCCCGCACCGTATGCTAACGTGTTGCAGCGATGAAGTCAGGCATGGCAGACATCC
>JAFEFD010000015.1 GCA_018240765.1 Pseudomonadota bacterium
ACGCTGCAACTGGGTCCGGATCTGATGGTCGCAACCAAGGCGAAGATGCGCGGCGAGCAATCCGGCAGCGAACTCATCGCTGCCATCAATCGTGTCGAGGCGGCGATGAAGGCGCGCTTCCCGGAGATCCGCTGGTCGTTCTTCGAACCGGATGTTGCCGACTGACGTAATTGATTTCGACGAGGGCATGGTATGGATCCGAAACTGGTTACCCCGATGCTGGTCGCGGCATTCGTGGCCTGGGCGATCTACCGCCGCGTGCGCCGCAATATAGGCCGCCAGCGGGTGAGTCCGACTCGCATGCGGACTCGAATGATCCTGCTCGGCGTGGTCGGCGCGATGGTGTTGATCACGTCGGCGCGCAACGTGGAATTGTTCGGTGCGATGGCGGCGGGTCTCGCCGGCGGCGTGGCGCTGGCCTGGCTGGGATTGAAGCACACGCAATTCGAGACCACAGCGCAGGGCAATTTCTACACGCCACACACCTGGATCGGCCTGTTCGTCTCCGCCTTGCTGCTCGGCCGCATCGTCTACCGTTTCATGATCGTGTACCCGGCCATGCAGGCCGCGCATCAGGCCAGCACCAATCCGTTCGGCGCCTACCAGAAGAGTCCGCTGACGCTCGCGATCTTCGGCGTCGTCGTCGGTTATTACATCGCGTATTACGGCGGCGTGCTGGTCAGGAGCCGTGCGGAGGCGACAACGAAGCGCGCGGAAACCTCACTCCCCGGTTAACCATTCCACGCGCTGCTCGCCGAAGCGGCCCTGCGCGAGATGCTCGCGTAGCACGGGCAGCAGTTCTTCGAGCTGGCGATCGAATTTCCACGGCGGATTGACGATGACCATGCCGCAGCCATTCAGGCGCAGCGCGGAATTGTCCGGGTGCAGCAGCAGTTCGGCACACAGCACTTTCGGGATCTTGCGTCGCACGAAGCTGCGCAGGAACGGAAGCGTCTGCTGGCGCAACTTGATCGGATACCAGATCGTGTACATGCCGGTCGGCCAGCGCGCAAGCGCTTTTGCTAGCGCTGCTTCGATGGCGTCGAATTCGCCTTCTTGCGCCTCGAACGGTGGATCGATCAGCACCAGGCCGCGGCGTTCCGGCGGTGGCAATAGCGCGTCGAGCGCGGCGTAGCCATCGCGCTGGTGCACGGAAATGCGTGCGTCTCCGGCGAAGAGTTCTCTCAATTGCGCGGTTTCGTCGGCTTGCAACTCACACAACGTGGCGTGGTCGGACTCGCGCATCAACAAGCTCGCGATCAGCGGCGAACCTGGGTAGATCGCGATGTCGCTTGCCTTGTTTCCGGTGTTCAGTGCGCGCACCAGGTTCAGGTAAATGTGCAGTGCCGCCGGCAGGCGTGCCGTTCCGAGCAGGCGTTGCACGCCGGCCTCGTGCTCGCGCGTCTTGCGCGCCGCCGCGCCGCGCAAGTCGTAGCGGCCGGCGCCGGCATGCGTGTCGAAATAGTGGAATGGGGTCTGCTTGGCCTTGAGCGCCTCGATCAGGCCGGTCAGAATCGCGTGCTTGAACACATCGGCGAAGTTGCCGGCGTGAAAGGCGTGACGGTAGTTCATGGTCGTCGTCCGTGCCGAAAGTGACCGCAGCGCGGAGTGTAGCAAGCGTTGCCGCGACCCCGCACATGGAGTGCAAGAATTGGCTCGACGCACGGGTCTATTGAGCGTAGATTATGACCGGCATGAAACGCGTCGCACTCCAGTTGTTGCTCTCCGTCGCCCTGATTTTTCAGGGGTTGAGCGCTTTTGCTGCGATCTCGGCGCATGCCGTCTGCTGCGACTGTGATGGACAGATTGCACAAGCGCACTGTCAGCATGGTCACGGCGTGCCTTGCACGTCGAATTGCGCGCAACATTGCATCGGCTGCACCGCAGCCGCATTCGTCGCCGTGCCTGCGTTTGATGTGTTCGCACCTGTCGCATCTGCCGATCTGACGCTACGTGCGCGCGCCGCTGCGCGCACGCGCGACGATCTGCCACCGACCCGACCTCCGATCGCCTGACTCCGTTCGCGTTGTAACGCCGCGCAATACTGCGCGGTGTGCGTGTTTGCGGGAGTGGATCATGTCGTCGAATTGTTTTTCCCGGTCAATGTCGGAACCATGCAATTTGTCGCGTCGCCGTTTCGTGCAAGGCGTTGCATTGGGCGGCGCTGCGATGCTGGGTGGATTGATCAGGCCGGCGTGGGCAGCGACTGATTCCACACGATCCAGTATATTGTCCGGAACCGATTTCGCGCTGGAGATTGGCGAGACGCCGGTCAATTTCACTGGCGCCGCGCGCATGGCGACGACGGTCAACGGACTGCTGCCCGGGCCGACGCTGCGCTGGCGCGAAGGCACCACGGTCACGTTGCGCGTGACCAACCGCCTGCATGTGCCGACCTCGATCCACTGGCACGGCATCATCCTGCCGTCTGACATGGACGGCGTGCCGGGATTGAGTTTCCGCGGCATCGCGCCGGGCGAAACCTTCACCTATCGCTTCCCGGTGCGGCAGAGCGGCACCTACTGGTACCACAGTCATTCCGGATTCCAGGAGCAGGAGGGATTGTACGGTTCGCTAGTGATCGATCCGTCCGGATCCGATCCGATCCGCGCCGAGCGCGAACATGTGGTCATGCTCAACGATTGGACGGACGAGGATCCGGCCGCGATCTTTGCGCATCTGAAAAAGATGCCTTCCTATTACAACCGCGGCGAGTTGACGGCGCGCGATTTTCTCGACGACGTTTCGCGCGCAGGACTGAAGGCAGCACTGGCCTCGCGCAAGATGTGGAACGAGGCGCGCATGAGTCC
>JAFEFD010000160.1 GCA_018240765.1 Pseudomonadota bacterium
ACTTGGCACGCAAGTCGAGATATGACTCTGCCATAATCGCGGCATGAACGACACCCGCGTCATCGCCCCGGACGCCACGCGCGAAGACGATATCGCCGAAGCCTCGATCCGTCCGCAAAAGCTCGACGAATACCTCGGCCAGCGCGCGGTGCGCGAGCAATTGTCCATCTACATCGAGGCCGCCAAGCGGCGCGGCGAAGCGCTCGATCATGTGCTGATCTTCGGACCGCCAGGCTTGGGTAAAACCACGCTGTCGCACGTGATCGCGAACGAACTGGGCGTCAGCCTGCGCGCGACCTCCGGCCCGGTGATCGAACGCGCCGGAGATCTTGCTGCCCTGCTCACGAACCTGCAGCCGCGCGACGTGCTGTTCGTGGACGAGATCCATCGCCTGTCACCGGTGGTGGAGGAAATCCTGTATCCGGCGATGGAAGACAACCAGATCGACATCATGATCGGCGAAGGCCCGGCCGCGCGCTCGATCAAGCTCGACCTGCCGCCGTTCACGCTGATCGGTGCGACCACGCGCGCGGGCCTGCTGACGAGTCCGCTGCGCGACCGCTTCGGCATCGTCCAGCGCCTTGAGTTCTACACGCCGGACGAGCTCGCCGCGATCGTGCGCCGTTCGGCGAAAATCCTCGGCATCGCCTGCGCCGACGATGGCGCCGCGGAAATCGCATGCCGCGCGCGCGGCACGCCACGCATCGCCAACCGCCTGTTGCGGCGCGTGCGCGATTTCGCGCAAATCAAGGCGAACGGCACGATCACGCGTGAGGTTGCGATCGCCGCGATGGGCATGCTGAAAGTCGACGCGGAAGGCTTCGACGCGCTCGACCGGCGTCTGCTGGAAACGATCATCGAGCATTTCGACGGCGGCCCGGTCGGCGTGGAATCGCTCGCCGCCGCATTGTCCGAAGAACGCGGCACGATCGAGGATGTGCTCGAGCCGTATCTGATCCAGCAGGGCTTCCTCATGCGCAGCGCACGCGGGCGCATGGCCACGAGCAAGGCCTACCGGCACTTGGGTTTGAAGGCGCCGCGGCGTCACGACCTGTTCGAAGAACCCAGGATTGGAGGCGAATCGTGAACTTGCCTGCCGTTTTCTCGTGGCCGGTACGCGTGTACTGGGAAGACACCGACGCGGGTGGCGTGGTTTATCACGCGGCCTACCTGCGCTTTCTCGAACGTGCACGCACCGAGTGGTTGCGTGCCTGCGGCGTGGAGCAGGCGCGTGTGCGCGCCGAACACGGCGTGCTGTTCGTGGTCGCCGACCTGTCCGTGAAGTTTCATGCGCCGGCGCGTCTGGACGACGAGCTGCAGGCGCAGATCACCGCGTTCACGCGGCGTTCCGCCTCGATGCGCTTCGCGCAATGTATACTTCGCCCGGCCGATGGCGCGGTGCTGGTCGAAGCCGATGTGCGTGCCGCCTGCATCGACGCGACCGGATTCAAGCCGCGCCGCATTCCCGATCCACTGCTTACGGAGCTCGTCCACGCATGAACGGCGGCATCGATGTCCTGCAGCTGGCGCTCAACGCCAGCCTG
>JAFEFD010000161.1 GCA_018240765.1 Pseudomonadota bacterium
GATGAGCGAACCGGGCGCGGGCTCGGACGTGGTCGGCTCGATGACGTGCAAGGCCGAGCAGAAAGGCAATGCCTGGATCGCCAACGGCAACAAGATGTGGATCACGAACGGCCCGGACGCCGACGTGCTGCTGGTCTACATGCGCACCGCCGACAAACGCGCCGGCAGCCGCTGCATGACCGCGTTCATCATCGAAAAGGGAATGAAAGGTTTCTCGACCGCGCAGAAGCTCGACAAGTTGGGCATGCGTGGCAGCAATACCTGCGAACTCGTGTTCGAGAACTGCGAGATTCCGGATGCGAACCGCGTCGGCGAAGTGAATGAAGGCGTGCGCGTGCTGATGAGCGGCCTGGACACCGAGCGCCTGGTACTGTCCGGCGGCCCGATCGGCCTGATGCAGGCGGCGCTCGACATCACCCTGCCCTACGTGCGCGAACGCCGTCAGTTCAACGCGCCGATCGGCACCTTCGGCATCATGCAGGCTAAGGTTGCCGACATGTACACGCAGCTGCAATCCTCACGCGCCTATGCCTACATGGTGGCGAAGGATTTCGACAAGGGTGTCAAGTCGCGCGTCGATCCTGCTTCGTGCCTGCTGCATGCTTCGCAAAACGCCGTGCAGGTCGGGCTGGAAGCGATTCAGGCGCTGGGCGGCAACGGCTACATCAACGAATATCCGGCCGGGCGCATCCTGCGTGACGCCAAGCTCTACGAAATCGGCGCCGGCACGAATGAAATCCGGCGCATGCTGATCGGGCGCGAGCTGTTCCACGGCAAGTGGTGACAGGCACAGGTTGTAGCTGATCGCGCCGCGCCCGAGCGGGCGGTTTCACGTCCGGACAATGCTTGCCAAGATGCGCCGTTTCTGCGCTACACTCGATCCATCCACGAACGGGGGTGGATCATGAACGCTCTCAGCAGCACGTTTAACATCAGGGATACCCCCCGAGTGTCGCCGTGGAAGGTGCTGATTGTAGACGACGAGCCCGAGGTGCACGCAGTCACGCGCCTGGTGCTCGGCAGCTTCCGCTTCGCCGACCGCCCGCTCCAGTTTCTCAACGCGACCTCGGCCGCCCAGGCCGAAACGATGCTGCGCGAACACCCGGACATCGCCGTGATGCTGCTCGACGTGGTGATGGAGACCGATCGCGCCGGTCTCGACCTCGTGCGCACGGTGCGCGAGCGCCATGGCAACCATTTTGTCCGGATCGTATTGCGCACCGGCCAGCCCGGGCAGGCGCCCGAACAGCATGTCATCGCCAATTACGACATCAACGACTACAAGGAAAAGACCGAGCTCACCGCGCAGAAGCTCGCCACGACCATGTTCGCGGCATTGCGCAGTTATCGCGACATGCGCACCATCGAAGCCAGCCGGCGCGGGCTGGAACGTGTCATCGACGCATCCACCTACATTTTTTCACACGAACACTCGCAGCGTTTTGCGCTCGCGGCGATGGAACAGATTGCCGACCTGATCGGCGGCACCCGCGGCGTCATGCTGTGCCGCGTGCCGAGCACGGATACCGCGCCCGCGCACTTGCCGGTTGCGGCCGCAACCGGCGCCTATCGCGGCATGGCCGGGCACAATGCCGACGAAAAGCTTCCAGCAAAACTCAACGCCGCATTGCGGCATGCCACGGCGATCCGCCAGCATATTTTCGACGATGACCACTTCGTCTTGTTCATCGGCGACGCTCGCGCGCACGAAAACCTGGTCTATCTGGGTGAGAGCCAGGCGGCCAACGAGCTCACGCACCGCCTGCTCGAGGTGTTCGCGACCAATGTGTCGGTCGCCTATGAAAACCTGCACCTGAATCGCGACTTGCTCGACAGCCAGCTCGAGATGGTGCACCTGCTGGCCGGTGCGGCGGAAACGCGATCGTGGGAAACCGCCAATCATGTCAGGCGCGTCGGCATGATCACGGAAATGCTCGGACAGTTTTACGGACTCGACGAAAAGACCACTGATGCGCTGCGTACGGCATCGCCGCTCCACGACATCGGCAAGATCGGCATCCCCGACGCGATCCTCAACAAGCCCGGCCCGCATACCCCGGATGAAACCGTGGTCATGCGCACCCACGCCGAACTCGGCGCGCGGCTGCTGTCGATGTCGCAGCGACCGTTGCTCAAACTCGCTGCCGAGATCGCGATGACGCATCACGAGAACTGGGACGGTTCCGGCTATCCGCGAGGCCTGAGCGGCGAAGCGATTCCCATCGGCGGGCGCATCACCATGCTCGCGGATGTGTTCGACGCACTCGGCAGCCGGCGCTGCTACAAGGAGCCCTGGCCCGTCGAAGACATTCGCGCCTTTATCGTGGAACAAAGCGGCATCAAATTCGAGCCGCGGCTGGTCGAGCTGCTGTTCGAAAACTGGGACCGTATCCAGACCGTGCGCGCACAATTGCCCGACTGAAATCCGCACGCCTCAGGCGCTGCCCATCGGCAGGAAGATTTCGAACAGGGCGCCCTCGCCGGGACTGCTCACAACGCGAATGCTGCCCTTGAGCAATTGCGTGACCAGGTTGTAGACCACATGCAGGCCGAGCCCGGATCCACCCTCACTGCGGCGGGTGGTAAAGAACGGCTCGAAAATGCGCGCACTGACTTCCGGACTCATGCCGACGCCATCATCGCTGTAGGTCAATTCGACCACGTTGCCATTTCGGTGTGCGCCGATGGTCAGGATACCGGCCGCGCCGTGCGGATAGGCATGGTGCAATGAATTCACGACCAGATTGCTGACGATCTGGTACAAGGCGCCCGGGTAGGTATCCAGCGTTATCGGTTCGGGGCAGACCACGCGAACCGCATGGGGCGTCTTCTTCAGGCTCGGACCCAGCGAAGTCAGGATTTCGTTCAGATAGGCCCCAAGTTCGATCGTGCGACGCTCTTCCGTTGCCTGATCTACTGCAATCAGTTTGAAACTCTTGATCAGCCGATCGGCGCGCTGCAGGTTGCGCAGGATGATTTCCGAGCTTTCGCCGATCAGCTCCGATATCACCGACCATTCCGCTGGCCCGAGGGTGGGCAGTCGCGCCAGACGCATCGATTCTTCACGCAGATGCGAGGCCGCAGTGACGGTAACGCCCAGCGGCGTATTGATTTCGTGTGCAATGCCGGCCACCAGTCCGCCGAGCGCTGCCATTTTTTCCGATTCAAGCAATTGGCGCTGCGTCTGGGTCAGCTGCTGCAAGGTTTGCCGCAACTCGGCATTCGCGCGACGCACATCGGCAGTGCGCGAGTCCACGCGCGATTCGAGTTCCTCGTTCAATTTGCGCAGCGATTCCTCGGCGCGTTTCAATGTGGTGATGTCCTGGGTAGTGCCCACGATGCGTACGGCGCGATGGTTGGCGTCACGCTCGACCACGCGCCCGCGCGTGAGCAGCCAGCGCCATTCGCCGGCAACATCCTGCGTGCGATAGCTGACTTCGATGAATTCACTTTCGCCCTTGACGTGGGCCGCCACTTCGCGCAGGAACGCGGGCAAGTCATCCGGATGCACATAGGGTTGGTAATCCGAGATGGTCTGTGCGGCTGCCTCCTCCGTGACGCGCAGGTTCGGCAAGCGGTTCTCGCGCAGGAACGAGCCATTGCGCAGGTCAATGTCCCACAACTCGCCACCACTGCCCCACAGCGCATATTTCAGGCGCTCGGCACTGGCCCGGATCGCCTCGCGCGCCAGCTCCTGCTGACGCCAGTTCGCGCGTGTTCGCCACACGCCGACGAAGACCAGCAGTGCCAGCACGGTGCAATACCCGGTAATGGCAGACCCCGACAGCCACACCGCCCGCTGCACATGCACCGCCATCTGTGCCTCGCGCGAATTCCAGGCAAACCCTGCACGGCGCGCACGCACACGCAAAAGATAGTCGCCCGCGGCCAGATCCGTGTACATCGCAAAGCGCCGCGATGCGCCAGTGTCGATCCACTGCTCGTCGTGACCCTGCAGCAGGTACGAGTACTCGACCGATGTCGGATCCGCGAATCCGAACGCGCTGAACTCGAAGCCGATGTTGCGCTGGCGATTGCTGAACGTCGCCGTGCCGCCATTCCACGGCGCCTGTTGCAGCGGTGAATCGGCATCCTGCCAGCGCAAGGCAACCGGCTGGTTGTTGAGCAGCACGGCTGTGAGAATCGGCGCCGGGATTGGCGCGGGAATCACCTGCAACGGATCAAACAGCGTCGCGCCCGACAGCCCGCCGAAAAGAATGCGGCGATCGGGAAGTACGGTGGCGACATTGATGTAGTAGCCCTGCAACAAGGTGCCGTCGGACGGTCCGAAATTGGCGATGTGGCCGCTGCCCGGATCGTAACGGCTGATGCCGGCGGTCGTACTGATCCACAACGCATGGCGGTCGTCCTCGACGATGCTGCCGATCGCGTCCGCACCCAGGCCTTCCGCCGTTGCAATGGTCTCGAATTTCGGGTTTGCATACGTACCCGGGAGCAGGTGGTTCATGCCCCCGCCCTGGGTACCGATCCAGATTTCGCCACGGCTGTCTTGCAAAAACGTCGTTGTGGTGTCGCTGCTCAGCGAACTCGGGTCCTGCGGATTGGCACGGAAGTGATGAAACTCTCCGCTCACCCGATCGTACCGGTCCAGGCCACCAGGGCGCAGCGCCACCCAGATGGCGCCTTGTGCATCTTCGAGCATGCTCGCGACCGGACCATATCCGATGCTTCTTTGTGGATGCGCCAGGTCATGGCGGTGATGGCGAAAGCGCGTGCAGCCGGCGCACAACTCGTCCAGGCCCGCATCGGCCGTGCCGATCCATAGCGTACCTTCGCGATCTTCCATGGCGAACAGCAGGTCGTCACTGGCCAGACTGCCCGGATCCTTCTCATCGTGGTGGAAGCGGACAAAGGAAGTACTGCCTTGTGCCTTGCGCACAAGGCCTCCACCGGCAGTGGCGATCCACAGGTTGCCTTCGCGACCGCGCGAAATCTGTTCGATCAGCGCGACCGGCAAGGCGGCAGGATTGGCGTCGTCCGCGGGCAGGTGTTCGGTGACGCCGACGGCGGGATCGAAACGCACCAAGCCACCGCCACTGGGCAAGCCCAGCCACATCGACCCGTCCGGGTTCGCCAGCGCAGCCACAACCGGACTGACCGGCAACGTGCGCGAATCGCCAGGCATAGAACGCAGGCTTTCGAAAACCTCCGTGCGCAGCTCATGCACACTGATGCCGTTGTTCCACGACCCGGCCCAGACCAGCCCATCGCGGTCGACCAGCACGGTTTCCTGGCGATCCGCGGCCAGGCTGCGCGGATTGGACGGATCGTGCCGGAACTGGTCTATGTGACCACCGTCGGGATCGATGCGCAACAGTCCGTTGGCCTTGGTCGCCACCCACAAGCGCCCGCGCTCATCGAATTGCAACTCGCGCAACTCGTCGCCCGGCAGTGCATGCGCCGCATCCGCGCCCTGGTGATACCGCATCAACGGCGCTCCGGAAGCGGAAAACCTGTACAAACCCGATGCCGTGGTGGTTACCCACAAGTCACCACTCGGGGCGAAAGCGAGTGAGCGGACATCGAGCGAACTTGCCGGATCGAAGCGGACTTCGCGCAAGTCGCCAGCGTCCGGATTGCATCGCCACAAGCCATCCCGGCTGCCGATGAATACCGTTCCGTCACGCGCCTGACGCAGC
>JAFEFD010000162.1 GCA_018240765.1 Pseudomonadota bacterium
CGGCAGCGCGGTGATGGCCTTGCCACGATCGTTGTCGAACAACGCGCGCAACGTACCGAGCGGCGCGCGGTTGACGCGCGCGAGCACGTAGCCGGAATACGTTTCGTCGGCAAAGCGCATCGCATCGCTGTGCTCGTAGTCGTAGTACGGATGTCCGCCCGCGAGCAAATCGTCATTCAGGCGTTTGAGCGCCTTCTGCAGGACATCGTCCGGGACGACGAATCCTTCCTCGCGCGCGCTCTCGAGGAAATCGACGACATAGGGTGCGAGAAATTCCGGCACGTAACTGTCGCCGCCCCACATCGAGAACAGGCCGGACGGAATCTGCATCGACGCGATGCGTCCGATCGCCGCATCGATGCGCTGCTTGCGCTCATCCGGCGTTATGCCGGCGACGTGCAGCTTGTCGGCGGTTTTCCCATCCAGCAGCAGATTGCCCCAGGCCTTACTCGTGGTCTGCTCGATGCAACCGTAGGGATATTTCAGCAATCCTGCGAGTGCGCTCGCGAACGGCAGCGGCGGCAGGCTGGAAACGGTCAGACGCGCCGTCACCGAATCCGGCAACAGGCCATCCAACGTGTCGGCCCCAAGCGTGATCGGCGCGAGCTTGTCCAGAGCGCGCGCGCTGCTGCGCAGGATCGCAGGCCATGCCGCACGCACCGGCAGTTCGAAATGTCGATCGATCTTGATGCCGCCACCCTCGGCGGTCACTTCGATCCTGCCGACGCCATAACCTTGCAGCGCAGTGAGCGGGAAATTCAGCGTGGTCTTGGCCTGATCGGCAAGTTTGATCTTGCGCTCGCTTTTCTCGATCGCGAGTGGCCTGTCAGCACTCACCTTCACCGCGAATTCGTGCTCGGCGCCGGAGAAGTTCTGCAAGTCCAGCGTGACTTGCGCCTTGTCGCCGGGCGCGAGCACGCGCGGGGTGGAGATTTCCGCGACCAGCGGCGCACGCACAATCGTTTCCGTGTCGTTCGCGCCATAGGCGCTGTCGCCAAAGACCAGGGCGGTGACGCGCACGGTGCCGTTGAAGTCCGGCATCTTCATCGCGACGGTCGCGTTGCCCTGCGCATCCAGTGCGACCACACCGCTGAACAGGTCCACGGTCTGCACGTGCGCCGTCGGCCGCCGCGCCTGCGGCAGCGCCGCCAGCGCCATGTCGCCGCCGTAGCGCAACTTCGCCGTCGCGCCGTCGAAACTCTCGATGACGCGACCGTACAGATCGTAGGCATCCACGCCCAGACGGCGCTGCGCGAAGAACCAGCCGGTGGGATCGGGCCGCGCAAAACGCGTGATGTTGAGGATGCCGACGTCGACCGCAGATACGGTGACGAACGCCTTCTTCCCGGCCAGCGCCGGCGCTTTCACCGACACCGGCAGATCGATTTCGGGTTTCATGGTCTTCGGCGCGTCGATGGCAACATCGATCTTGCGCGCTCTGCGATCCATGGGCACGAACGCCTCGCCGACCGCGCGTGCCGGCGTGATCTTGTCCGCCGCCGAGCCGCCGCGGAAGACGAGCGCGGTCAGGTACACGTCGTGGCGCTCCCAGTCCTTCGTCACCGGAATCTCGAACGTCGCACCGTCCTTCGCATCGATGTCGCGCGTGTACAGCAGGTGATCGGATTCGACCAGCAGCACGCCGGGCCCGGCATGCGGCGGCGTGACCGTTACCTTGAGCGTGTCGCCCGCGTGGTAGCTCGGCTTGTCCAGCGCGAGCTTGATCTTGTCCGGGCGCGCTTCCTTGCCGCGGTTGTCGTCGTTCCAGCTCCAGCCGGCGAAGAACGGGAAGCGCGAGGTCAGGCCGGTCGCGGGATCGGTCACCTCGATGCGATAGTTGCCCCACTCCACCGGCACATCGAATTTCCCGACGCCGCCGGCGGGAATATCCACGGTCTGCGTCTGCGCATCCTCGTAGTTGACGTTGTAGTCGAAGTGCCAGCCGCTGTCGTTGTCGTAGGTCCAATGATAGGCGCGATTTTCACGAACGAGTTTTACGTTGAGCTTGCTCGCCGCGAGCTGGTTGCCCTTCGCGTCGCTGCGGATCAGCTCGAAACCGGCGCGCGCATTGGCATTGGCGCCGTCCTTGGGATCGAACAGCGGACGCACGCCGACCAG
>JAFEFD010000163.1 GCA_018240765.1 Pseudomonadota bacterium
AGGTGCGCGGCCTGGTCGCCAAGATCAATTACCTCGTCCGCATCGAAGAATCCGCGTAAGCGCAAAAAATTCTGGAGTTCGCATCATGCGTCTGAATACACTCAAACCAGCCAAGGGGTCGCGCAAGGTGCGCGTGCGTGTCGGTCGCGGCATGGGCTCGGGTCTTGGCAAGACCGCTGGCCGTGGCCACAAGGGCCAGTATGCGCGTACCGGCAAGGGCAAGGTCAAGCCCGGATTCGAAGGCGGCCAGATGCCGATGCAGCGCCGTCTGCCGAAAGTCGGCTTCCGCTCGAAGCTCGCGCGCGACACGTCCGAAGTGCTGCTGTACAAGCTCGATACGATCAAGGGCGATGACATCGATTTCGCCGCACTCAAGGCGGCCGGTCTCGTCGACAACCGCGCGATCCGCGCCAAGGTCGTCAAGAAGGGCGAGATCAAGCGCGCGGTCAAGCTCAAGGGCGTTGCCGCTACCGCAGGTGCCAAGGCGGCGATTCTCGCTGCCGGCGGCAGCGTGGAGTAAAAGGTGGCCGCACCCCAAAACAATGGATTGCTCGGCAATCTCGGCAAGCTGACCGAGCTCAAGCAGCGCATCCTGTTCGTGATTGGCGCGCTGTTCGTGTTTCGACTCGGTTCGTTCATTCCGGTTCCGGGCGTGAATTCGGACGCCATGACGAAGTTGATCGAAGGACAAGGCGGTGGTCTGGTGGACATGTTCAACATGTTCTCCGGCGGCGCGCTGGCGCGCTTTTCGCTGTTTGCCCTCGGCGTCGTGCCCTACATTTCGGCATCGATCATCGTGCAGATGTTCGGCTCGGTCATCCCGAGCTGGGCGGCGATGCGCAAGGAAGGCGAGTCCGGCCGGCGCAAGTTGACCCAGTACACGCGCTTCGGCACGATCGGCCTGGCCGCGTTCCAGGCATTTGGCATCGCCACCATGCTGCAGCACCAGGCTGGCGTGGTTTATGCGCCGGGCCCAAGTTTCATCTTCACCGCGATGGTAGGCCTCACCGCCGGCACCATGTTCCTGATGTGGCTGGGTGAGCAGATCACCGAACGCGGCATCGGCAACGGCATCTCGCTGTTGATCTTCGCCGGCATCGTCGCCGGTCTGCCGAGCGCGGTCACGCGCACGCTGGAAATGTCGCAGCAGGGTGAAATCAGCCCGATGCGCGTACTGGTCATCCTCGTGCTTGTGCTCGCGGTCACCGCATTCGTCGTGTTCATGGAGCGCGGCCAGCGCCGCATTACGGTGAACTACGCACGCCGCCAGGGCGGTTCGCGCGCCTACATGAACCAGAGCTCGCACCTCCCGCTGAAGATCAACATGTCGGGTGTGATCCCGCCGATCTTCGCCTCGTCGCTGATCCTGTTCCCGGCCACCGCCTCGTCGTGGTTTTCCAACGGTGCGGACATCCGCTGGCTGCAGCAGATCACCGCGGCGCTGAATCCGGGTGAGCCGCTGTATGAAATCCTGTACGGCGCGATGATCATTATCTTCGCGTTCTTCTATACCGCATTGGTGTTCAACTCGAACGAGACGGCGGACAATCTGAAGAAGTCCGGCGCTCTGGTACCAGGCATCCGCCCGGGCCGCGCCACCGCCGAGTAC
>JAFEFD010000164.1 GCA_018240765.1 Pseudomonadota bacterium
CGCCGGCAAACCCATCTGCACGGCGCGGCTGATCACATTCGGCCGCTTCGCCTTGGCCGGATCGCCGTATTCGGGCTTGTCCGGCAGGCGCAGGGTCGAATCGACCAGCGAATACTCGCTGTGGACGCGAAGGTGGACGAAGGAGGGATTCATGGGGACTACCTTTGCAGGTTAGCCCCCGGCCGGAATGCGGGCAAGACTTGACGGCGGCAGTTGACCTTACTCGTGGAGCGGATCGCATAACGCACCGGCGCTTCCTTGTGCCGGTGCGGACTCGACGCGAGTATTCCTGGCTACTCGAAATCGCCCGTGAAAATGTGGTCGGCCAGATGGATGTAGCCACCGACGAGGTCAATCTGTGGATACCAGCTCACTGTCGTTGAACAGGGCGATGAGCAATTCTGCACATTGCCGCTAGGACTGCTGACAGGAGTACCCAGTTGCAGCGGACTGACGTTGTCATACGCAAAGGGCTGCTGCGGATTGCCGCTCGGGTACGCGCCGGCGTCAACTTCGCCCATGGGACTTTGTGTGGACAGTCCGGCCAGGGCAGTCGCTTTGCCGTCGGCCTGGATGATGATCTTTCCCGTATTCGCATCCGCGTTGACGGGCAGGTCCGCATCTTTCACGTAATTGTTCTGAGTCGAATCCCAATGATCGATCTCGGCCTGCAACGCCTGTCCGAGTAGGACGTTGTTCGGCATGCAGGCCACGGCTTGCGGAATCGTATACGCGAAGACAGCAGTGCTGAAGTTACTGGGCGCTGGATTCGCGGTGTTTCCGGGATTGATGAATGCATCCCATTGCGAATCGCTGAACGTGCTGGACTGCGGATACCGACACAGCGACATCGTCGCCGGCAATCCGGCCATATCGAACTCGAAATACACGGTGCCTGCACCGTACGTCGCAATCGGTGCCGTTGTCGTTGCGGATGCGCCAAGCAGATCGACGAGTCCGTACCACGAAGCGGATGGGCTACATGGTGACGAGCATTGCGACACATCACCAGCCGGATCGGTCATGCTGCTCAATGTCGTGAATGCGTTGCCGTTGTCTTGGGCAAAGGTTGTGACTGACCCATTACTCGTCGCGGTGTAGACGCCTTCGGTACCCGCATACAAGGTGGCGATGCCTTTCATGTTTGCCAGCGGCCCGATCAGCGGTGCGGTCATGGTGATCGTCTTGGCCGTGAAGTCCAGGGCAACGCTGACTGGGATGCCGCTGTCCACATAGTTCTGCTGCGAGGTATCCCAGACCCCGAGATCGCCACCAACTATGCTGGACTGCGTGTTCGCCGTATGCGGTGAACAGGAAGAGGCCTGCTGAAGCGTATTGGCGCCAATGATCACTTCGATGCCATCCGAATTCCCTCCGGGCGTGGCGGGATTGGCGTCGGTGTCGATGCCGACGAACCAACTTTCGTCGACGTCGCCAGCAACCTGGATGGCCGTAGGATCCCGGCACAGCACAATCGTTGAGGGCAGGTCGGCCAGTTGTAGGGTTACCGATAGCGAATTGGGTTGTGCCTGCAAAGGAGCCGCAAGCGTATTGGCGCAAAACGCCAATGCGGAAAGAATGAGCAATAAGAAACGCATGATGTCCTCCGGATGCAGTGGTGAGCGAACACCATTGCATTCCGGAGTTGCGGCGAAGGATTACACGCGGTTGTGCGTGTCACGGACGAAAAAGCCCCGACCTCACGGTCGGGCTTGTTGAGTGCGGAAGCAGCGTGACGTCAGAAACTGCGCGTCAGGCGGATGTCGGCCTCGTATTTCAGGTCGCCGTTCGAACGCCCCCACACGGCGTGCTCGAGCGTGGTTTGCAGGTCGTAGTGATCGCCGAACACGTAGTCGACGGCGGCGCCGACGATGCCGTGATCCTGCAGGCGGAAGCGATCGTGGTTGAGCCAGATCGGATTCAGCGCCGGCGGCCCGCCGATTTCCTGATCGGTGATGCCGTTGCCGACTTTCAAATCGGTGATGAGCTTTGCGCTCAGCGCGGGTGAGAAGAAATAGCCCACGTCCAAGCCCAGTTTATTGTAGTTGTTGTTGTAGCCGAGGTGCGGCGTGTTGAAGAAATATTCGTAACGGGCCTGATAGAAGAAATTGCTGAAATCGAATTGGTGCGACAGCTCCACGCCGATACCGAACTTGGTGTTGCGCTGGCCGATGCTGTCGCCGTAGTACGCGTAGTTGTGGCTGGGCACGACGAGGTCGAATCCGGGCGCGATCTGGGTGCCGTCGTAGTCGAAGTGGTAGCGCACGCCCGCGTCCCAATCCTGGAACGAACCATGGTATTGGCCGTTGTCGAGCAAAGTCGGACGGCACGCGGGGGTTGGTCCGGCAGGCGTGAGGCAGGAAATTTCCGGATGGTAGATCACCGACGAGAGCGGGCCGCCGAATTTCGATTTGATGTAGGGCAGGCTGGCGCGGATTTCCCAGCCGTCGGCAACGAAATAACTGGCTTCCAGCTCGTAGGCAAGAAAGCGCACATCGCCCGAATTCTTGCCGGCTGGCCCGTCGAAGTCGCCGTGGTAATAGGCATTCTGGACCTCGATACCGACCGAGCCTTGCCCGGCGGCGTACGGAGCAGGCGCCGAGTTCGGGGAAGGCGGCACATTCGCGTCCTGTGCGTACAGCGATTGCGCGGCGGCGATTCCAAGCACCAGCATCGTCATTCGATTGAACACGATCATTTCTCCCGATTGAAAGCAACATGGTTCCCGTCGTCGTCCACATGGACGGCGCGGGTGCTGGATCGACGGCGGCTTATGAGCCGCGCGCCGCCATCGTGTGTTCGATGGTCTTCAGGTATTGATTCAGATTGGCACCGTCGTTCAGCGCCAGCGGATATTGTTTGCGCGCTGCATCGATATCGCCGCGCTGGAACACCGGAATCAGCGCTGGCTCGCGCGAGGTGCTGGCCAGTTGCGACCGGATTGCCGACAGATCGCCCGCATAGGTGATGACCACGTCGTAGGGGTGTGCGGCGAGCGCCTTGGCGAGTGCATCGGGCGTATCGACCACATTGACGTGATGGCCGGCTTTTTCCAGACTCTGGTCGAATGCTCGCAAGTGGGACGAGGTGGCCTGGCTAGTGGCGCTGCCGTCATAGATCAGGATCTGCGCCGGATGCCGAGTGACGAAGGCGCGATAATGCAGCGCTCCGCCCACTTGGTTCGTCGCTTCACCACAGGCCATCGCGTTTGCGGCCACAATCGCGACGGCCAGCATCAACACGGTGGTAGTCAGTTTTTTCATGGCGTTTCTCCGTCAATGGGTGGATGAACTGCCGTCCCTGGCGCCGGCATCCGTGCGTGTTCCCGAACTTTCCTGGCCTTTCATTCCCAAATTCGCGCCGACGATTACAGAGTCTGCCCTGTGCTTGTCGAATGGCTCGGCGGTGATCGCGAAGAAAACCGGGGTACTCCAGCCGGTCGTAGCCGTTTCCAGGTCGATGGTGGCGACGATCTTGTCCGGATGCGGATTGGGCAGGCGCGGGGCATTGAACTGCAACAGCCGGGTCATGCCGATCGCGACCGGAAAGTCGCTTTCGACCCAACCGATGGGCGTGGGCCGGTCGTGTTCGGTCCAGCCTTTCACCTCGCGTTGGGTGCGGATCGGCAAAACCGCCTCGCTGCCGTCGCGATAGTGCAGGCGCACATTCGCGTAAACGCGTTCGTTCGGCTCACCCGCGCTCTCCGGTGCAAACAACAGCACATGCAGGGCCGCGATCGGCACGGGCGGTGCGCGCAGGCCGCGCACGGCGTCGGGCCGCGCGTCCGCGGCCGCTTCCTTGCGGGAGTGCCCCATTTCCAGGGCGCCGCGCCAGTCGTAGTCCACTCCTTCCAGACGCGCCAGGCCAAATGGAATATCGCTCATGGCGGGTTGCGCTGAATCCCTTACGTTTCGGATCGATGCCGGCGCGCGGTTGTACACCGCTCCCATGTCGACTTGCAGGGGCGTTGCCGCCGCATTCCGGGGCGGAATGGTGTTCGGGCCGAGGTGCCGCGCCGCGATCTCGACCGGCGGCCCGGGGTCGTGCTCGCGCAGACGAGCGCTTTCACCCGCATCGACTGCGCGCAGCACGCGCGGCCCGGCGTCGCGTGGCGTCAGCAGGGCGGCATCGGCGCGTAGTTCGTCCAGGCTGCGCGGGTCGGTCGACAGGTTCCACAGGTGCCAGCAGGAAGAATTCGAAGGATCGATGAAGGCGAGCAAATGGCTATCGTCGTCGCTGAATGCCAACGCGCTGACGTCTTTTGTCTGCTGCATGGGTGGACCGACCGACGTAAAGCCCGGCGCGCGGTAAATCTGGACATTTTTGCCGAACGCATGGGCGACGAGGCGGCCATCCCGGCTGACGGCGAACGTGGTTGTCGCTTCGCCGCCGCGCAGTCCGGAAACCACGCGCTCGTCCGCGGCGCTGGGGTCGAACACCAGGCGGTCGCGGCCGGCCAGCAGAGGCTTGTCGCCGATCGCGGCGATGCCGACCGGATAAACGCCGGGTACGTGGCGGCGTTCGACGATCTTGCCGCCGCCCAGGTCCCACTGCATCAGGTCGGCGTTGTCGGCGCGGGTTTCGTCGAGATTGCGCGTGACCATCCAGACGCGCTGCGCATCGCTGGCAAATGCCGCATAGATCACCGGCTGCTCGGGATCGTGCGGGTAGGCGCCAAGCGATTTGCCGGTGTGCGCGTCGAACACTTCGGTGGCGCCTTCTGGCGGCCCGGTCGTGAGCAGACGCGATGCATCTGGCGACAGGGTGAATTGCCGCAGCGGACCTGCGACCGAAACGCCGCCGCCATCCAGGCGCCGGCCGTCGCGCAAATCGTACAGTTCGATGCGCTCGCGGAAACCGGTTGAATCGTTCTGCGCGAAGCTCAATGCGGCGAATTGGCCATCGCCGCTGACTGCCATGTGCAGTGGCGTGTCGGGCAAGGCGATGGCGGGAATGCGTTCGCGCAGCGTGGAAGTGTCGAACACGTGCAGGCCGGTGCGCGCGACCGCTACCAGCGTTTTGCCGCCATCGACCATTTCGGCGAACACGATCGGCGGCGGCAGCGACAGCCACGGTGTGGATTTGTTGCTGCCTGCAGACACCACGCGCAGCCGGTCGTAATCCACGTCCACGATATGCACGCCATCGGTATACAAATTGCCCGGCACTTCAGACGCAGGTTGAGCGTCCGCAGTGGTCGCGGTTGGCAGTCGCCACAGGCGGATTTCCCCGTCCATTCCCGCGCTGGCGAGCAAACCGGAGCGTGGTGACGCGCTCAGCCAGTAAGGTCCAGCATGAGCCCCGCGGGTCGGACTGGCGATCAGATGCATGGCCTCGCCCAGCATGGGACTGTCTTCCGGCAGGTGCCAGATCTGCGTATCGCCCGCGCCGCCGGCGCTCAGACCGGAGACGACCAGCAATCGGCTCGTGCGGTCGATGTCGACGTGGGTAGCGTTGAAATTCGCCTGCATTTGTCCCGCGTGCAGCGGTTGGCCGCTGGCAACGTCATAGGCCAGGGTGGAACCATCGCTGCGTGTCACTGCCAGCCAGGCATCGTCCTTGCTGAAGGCCAGCCAGCTCACGCGGCCGCCGAGCGGGCCGGGCAGTTGATGCGCGGTCAAGCTGTGGGGATCCAGCTGAAAAACCTGACCGCTGACGTTGCCGAGCGCAAGCTGGCCATTCGCGGAATCCTCGGCCCAGGCGCTGAACGGATCGTGCGCAGGCAGGATCACGCGACGCGGTGCGTCGAGATGGTGCGGGTCGAACACGCGCAGTTCGCTCATGTCGCCGCCGAACTGCACGGCGAAACGCAATTGCGGATCGAGTATCCAGTCGCGGATGCCGTTGTCCACGGATTCGTGCGCCAGAGGCGACAAAGCTCGCCACGGATCGACCTGCCACAGTTGCACGCGGTCGTGTGCGTCGTGCAGCAATGCATGCCGGCCGTCGGCGCTCCAGGTGATGTCGGCCAGGTCCGCGAACGATGCTGGCGGCGCGATGGCGTTGGCGTGATCGAGGTCGATCAGCACACCGCCCGAAGTTGCCGGGCAGGGCAGGGAATCGAGCCATTCGCCGAAGACCAGAAGGCGATGATCGTCGATGAAGCGTGGCAGCACCGGCACCTGATCGGCGCTGAGAATATCGATCAAATCCACGCGGCCGCGTTCGGTCATCGTGGCGGTGTCGTACCAGCGCACGGACAGGTCGTTGAGGGTTACCGCCAGCAATTTGCCATCCGGACTCAGCGCCGTCGCCATCGGGTTGGCGTCGGGAATGATGAAGCGGTCGATGAGTGCGACGCCCTGATGCTCGATCATGCCGATCTCGCGGCGTTCGACGGCAGTATCGGCGGCCTTGCCGGCGGACTGTTTTTCTTCGATGTTGGCGAGGAGCGGGGTCAATGCATCGAAGCCCTGGCCATCGCGCATCAGGCGCAATGCGGTGTCGCGCCGACTGTCCCACAGGCGCTCGGCGGAAACCGCCGCGTTGGTTTCAGCGAGTTGAGATTCGGCCTTGGCGTCCACGGCGTTCGCGTTCGCGCGGCGCCATTGCGAAGTCGTCGCAGCAAGGCCGATCAGCAGCGCCAGCATGGCGATCATGGCCGCCGCGAGGATCTTCGGTTCACGCAGCGCCCACCTTGCGCTGCGCTGCAGTGTATTGAGCGGCCGTGCGCTGACCATGTAGCCGTTCTGGAAGCGTGCCAGATCATCGGCCAGTTCGCGCGCAGAGGCGTAGCGTGCGCTGGTGTCCCGAGACATGCATTTTTCGACGATCGCGGCGAGGTCGCGCGGTATGTCGGCCTGGATATCGCGCGGGTTGCGCAGTCGCTCGGAGACAACCAGCTTGAGCGTGGCCTGCGGCGTATCGGCCAGGAAGGGTGGTTGTCCAGTGAGCAGTTCGTACAGGACCGCGCCGAGACCCCAGATGTCGGTGGCCGGAGTGATGCGTTGCGCTCCGGCGATGGCCTGTTCCGGGGCCATGTAGCTGGGCGTGCCGGAGACTTCATGATTGTCCGCCGAGAGTCCCGCTTCCATGCGTCGCGCCAGTCCGAAATCGGCCACATGGGGATTGCCGTTGTCGTCGAGCAAAACATTGGCGGGTTTCAGATCCAGGTGCAGCACACCGAGCCGGTGCGCGTAATCCACCGCCTCGGCAATGGTGCGCAACAGCGCGGCCGCGCAGCGCGGATCGAGCTTGCCTTCGCGTTTGAGCAGGGCAGCGAGACTTTCACCGCGAATCAGGCGCATCGAGAAGAAATGCAGCTCCTCGGCCGATCCGACTTCGTAGATGGTGACGATGTTCGGGTGCTGCATGCGCGCGGCGTTCTGCGCCTCGTCCACGAAGCGCTGCACGAACTCGCGCGAAGCCCAGGGGCCGGCGGCGAGCAGCTTCACCGCCACGTCGCGATTCAAACCATGCTGGCGGGCGCGGTAAACCACGCCCATGCCGCCTTCGCCAATGAGTTCGACCAGTTCGTAATCGCCGAGCCGGCGTTGTTTCGGGTCGGACAGATCCAGCATCAGCAGCTGGTCGGAAATGTCACTGAGCGATCCCCACAGCGAATCGGGCTGCGTGCCGGCGATGCTGCCAAATGCCAGGTCCGCGATGCGGCCCGAATCGCCGCGCAGCGGATCGATCGGCAATACCACGGTCGCGTGGGGTGCGTTCATGCCCGGCTTTCGCGCAGGATCGCGTGCAGGGCAGCATTCTCCGCCGCCAGTTCCATAGCGTTGGTGACGGTATCGGCGAGTTCTTCGCCGGCGAGTTCACGAAAGCGCTTGCGCAAGCGCTTGAGCGCGACCAGCAGGGCAAGCGGACGCGTGCCCAATGTGGGCGCCAACGTGTCGAGTACGCCCGGCGGCGGGTCGTTGCCCAGAAACGGTGCCAATGCTTCGTACAAATCCAGATGACCGAGCCGGTTTGCCTCGCTGCGCAGGCGCTTGCCGGCGCGCGTGAGTACTTCCAGTGCGAAGCTGTGTTGATAGACGCTTTCCGGCGTGCCCGCTCCCGGCAGTTCGTCGCGATAGCGTTGCTCCAGCTCCGGCGGCGGAATCAACATCGCCGCAGTGGACTCGTCGCTCGCCTGACGCAAGTCGGCGGCGAGAAAGCGGTTGAGTTCGTCCAGCAGGAACCTGCGAAACTGGCCGAACCCGGCGCCCGACGATCCGCTGCGGACTTGCACCATCAGGCGCTGCAGAAATTCGCCGGCAATGCCCAGCGCAACATCTGGCGCATGGCCGCATCGGCGCAAGTAGGCATAGACGGGAAACCAGTAACGCTGCGCCAGTTCGGCCAAAGCGTCTTGCGCCTCCGCAGCGGGGGAAGCCGCCATGTGCATGACCACCGACCAGCGCGTGGTCGCGAAGCGGTCGTGCGATCGGCTTGAGGCGATGATCATTGCGCAATCTTCCGTGCAGGAGGTCGCACATCCATTCCGAAAATCGCGGGCGAGATTACAAGGGCTTGCTGCCGTTCTCTTCTGCGTCCTGCATGATACGCCCGAAGCTGCGGCGCAACTCGCGCCATTCGGCGTCCTGCTGCGCACGGGTTGCCGTCGTCTGCGCCAGTTCGTCGCGCACCAGCTCGCGCAGGCGATGACGCAGCCGGTGCACGGCTACAGCCAGCGTGTTGCGGCGCATTTGCAGGGTTTCGGCAATGCGCTCGTAATCGGCCTCGTCGGGGCGCTCGCCCAGAAATTCGCGAAGCTGTTCGAACAACTCAAGCTTCCCGGCGGTCGCGGCTTCCGCGTGCAGGCGCCGTTTCGCGTTGTCGATGACGGTAGCGGCCCAACTTTGCTCGAACGCGACTTCCGGCGTGTCGTCGTCGGCAAAATTGCCCGACGGATCTGTCGTGTCCTGCTCCAGGGAACGGAAACGAAACCCGCCGCCGCGTTTTTGCGCGCGCATTTGCACTTCGACGTCGATCAGGAAACGCTTGAGCGCGGTCAGCAGAAACGCGCGAAAACGTCCGCGCGCCGGATCCGCGTCGGCGTGCCAGGCATGCTCGATAAATTGGACGAAGAACTCCTGGGCCAGGTCCTCGACGGCATCGGCTGTGTACCCGCGGGTGCGGATAAAGGCGAGCACCGGCGGGCGATAGGTGCGGCACAAGGTCTCCAACGCTTCGCGTGCATCGGTGCCATCGCCGCCGGCGAGGAGCACCACACTCCATTGCGTCGAGTTGAATCCCGTCATGGCTGCGAAATCTTCGGAAATCGAAATCAGCTCAGCGCATGCGTGCGCCCGCCATCCACCGCGATGCTGACGCCATTGACGTAAGCGGCCGCTGGCGAGCACAGGAAGGCGATGACGGCGGCGAGTTCGGCGGCGTCTGCAAAACGTCCGGCGGGAACCGCTGCAAGCATGTCGTGTGCAATTTGATCTTCGGATTTACCCGATTTCTTTGCGTTCGCCGCGATCAGGTTGGTCAAGCGCTGTGTCTTTGTGAATCCCGGCAACAGGTTATTGACGGTAATGCCGAAGGGCGCCAGTTCGCGCGAACAGGTCTTGGCCCAGCCGGCGACGGCGGCGCGCACCGTGTTGGATACGCCGAGGTTGTCGATCGGTTCCTTGACCGATGTGGAAATCACGTTGACGAC
>JAFEFD010000165.1 GCA_018240765.1 Pseudomonadota bacterium
CTCGCCGACGTCGCGTTCGATCAGGAAATTCGCCTGCCGCAGCGCTGGACCGACGCGCATGGCCGCGAACACGATGAGATGATCGGCCGGCCGGTTTCCATGCACGCGATGCGCGGCATCGCCGCGCATGCGAACGGCTTCCACACCTGCCGCATGATCCACGTCTTGCAGATGCTGCTCGGCGCGATCGATACACCGGGAAGTTTCCGTTACCAACCGCCATATCCGAAATCCGTGCCACCGGCGAACCGTCCGGGCAAATCGCGCAAGGAGAACGGCGCGCTCAACGCTGGTCCGCTCGGCTACGTGCACACGCCGGACGACCTCGTTGTCGATGCGCAGGGCGCACCGCGCCGCATCGACAAGGCGTTCTCCTGGGAATTCCCGCTCGCCGCGCACGGCATGCTGCAATCCGTGATCCGCAATGCCTGGGCGGGCGATCCGCACAAGATCGACACGCTGTTTCTGTTCATGGCCAACATGGGCTGGAACTCGGCCATGAACACGCGCGACACCCAACGCATGCTCTGCGACAAGGACGTGGACGGCGCGTACAAGATTCCGCATTTCATCTACGCCGATGCTTACTGGTCGGAGACGGTTAACTACGCGGACCTTGTGTTGCCTGACACAACGTACCTTGAACGCCACGACTGCATCTCGCTCCTGGACCGCCCGATCTCCGACGCTGACGCGGCGAGCGACGCGATCCGCCAGCCGGTATGCGCACCTGATCGCGACGTGCGCCCGTTCCAGGACGTGCTGCTCGAACTCGGCGTGCGCCTGAAACTTCCCGGCCACGTCGACGAGAACGACGCGCCGAAGTATCCGCGCGGCTATGCGCAATACATGGTCGAGCACGAACGCACGCCCGGCGTTGGCCTGCTCGCCGGCTGGCGCGGACGCGACGGCGAAAAGGAAGGTGTCGGCGAGCAAAATCCGCACCAGCTCGACGCCTACAAATCCCACGACTGCCATTGGGAGACGAAAATCCCCGATGCAGGTCGCTACTACAAAATGGCGAATCGCGATTACCTGGCCTGGGCTCGGTCGCTCGGCTTCGTCGGCTCGACGGATGCAATCGTGCTGGAACTTTATTCGGAACGCCTGCAGAAATTCCGTCTCGCCGCACAAGGACATGGCGTGGTGCAGCCGCCGGAACGCGAACGCGACCGGGTGGAAAAATACTTCGATCCGTTGCCGTTTTGGTATGGATCACGCGAGTCCATTCGCGAAGAGCAAATCAAGACCGCACATCCCTGTGCGGAATCTTCGCAAAATGCCGACCCCGAATTTCCACTTGCAGCCATCACCCAGCGCCCGATGTTCATGTACCACGCCTGGGGTTCGCAGAACGCCTGGCTGCGCCAGATCGCGGCGCGCAATTTCCTGTACCTGCATCCGGACACCGCCACCATGCACGCCATTGCCGACGGCGATTGGGTCGACGTCGAATCCGCGCACGGCTGCATCCGCGCACAGGCGAAGTTCCACGCAGGCACCGCGCCCGGCGTGGTGTGGACGTGGAACGCGATCGGCAAGCAGCGCGGCGCGTGGAAACTCGACGCGAACGCGCCGGAGTATACAAAAGCATTCTTGCTCAACCACACGATCGACGACCTGTTGCCGCCGCGCGCGGATGGCTACCGTTACGCGAACGCGGATCCGGTCACCGGTCAGGCCGCGTGGTTCGATCTGAAAGTGCGAATTGCCCGCGTCGAAGTAGCGGAGCAAGCCGCATGAGCCTGCAGGCCTGGGCCGTCGCCGCCATCGTCATCGCCGCAATGGCGCTGTTCATCAGCGAAAAACTGCGCTACGACGTGATCGGCCTGCTCGTGCTGGGCGCGCTGTTGGTATCGGGCATCCTGACGCCGGCGGAAGGCCTGTCCGGCTTCAGCAACGAAGCGACCATCGTCGTCGCCGCGATGTTCGCGCTCAACGCGGGGCTGGTCGGCACCGGCGCGCTGGATCCGCTGATCCGCAACTTGTCGCGCATAAAGCGGCCGTGGCTATTGACGCTTTCGATCCTTGTCATCGTCTGTTTTCTCGGCGCATTCGTGAAGAACACGGCATTGGTCGCGACGTTTCTGCCGGTGACATTGAGCGTGTGCGCACGCGCCAAGACCTCGCCGGCGCGCGTGCTGATCCCGATGTCCTATGCCGCGCAGATGGGCGGCGTGTGCACCCTGCTTGGCACTTCGTCGAACCTGTTGACCAACAGCCTGGCCGTGCAGCACGGCATGCCCGAGTTCGGCGTGTTCGAATTCACGAAGCTTGGCGTTCTGCTCGCTGTTGCCGGCATCATTTACCTGATGCTGGTCGGGCGCTGGCTGTTGCCGCGGCATATCGACACCGATCATTCGGAGAATCTCGAACTCGGCAAATTCGTGACCGAACTGCGCGTGCAGGCCGATTCGCCGCTGATCGGCGATTCCGTGGCGACGGCGAAACTCGGAGAGCGCTTCGGCGTTTACGTGCTGGAGCTGCTGCGCGGTGACGATCATCTGTGGGCGCCACGCGAGCAGGAGTTGCACGAGGGCGACGTGCTGCTTGCGCGCGGCGACTGGGAACGACTGGAGGAGTTCCGGCTGAAACTCAAGCTCGAGATCGCTCCAGCGGCGAACCTTCCCGCTGGCCGGCGCGTGCTGATCGAAGCGCTGGTCGCGCCTGGCGCGCGCGTCGCTGGCGACAGCGTCGGTGAGTTCGGTGCGCGCTGGGGCGACGATGCCGTGGTGCTGGCGGTGCAACGGCGCAGCCGCATCCTGCGCGAGCAGCTCAAGCACACGCGCCTGGAAGTCGGCGACATCCTGCTGCTGCTCGTCGACGAACCGGCGCTGCGCCAGTTGCGTCGCGAATCCGGCCTGGTCGTGCTCAGCGAGCGCGGCGACGCGCGCGCCTCGCGGCGCAAGGCGCCGCTCGCGATCGGCATCCTCGCGGCCGTGGTCGTGGTGGCCGGACTCGGCATCCTGCCGATCGTGGTCAGCGCGCTGGTGGGTTGCGTGGCGATGGCGCTGACCGGTTGCTTCTCGTTCGAAGATGTCTACGAGACGATGGACTGGAAAGTGATCGTCCTGCTCGGTGCGATCCTGCCGCTCGGCATCGCGCTGGAAAAAACCGGCCTTGCGCGCGAAGTCGTCGACGCCGGCATGCATATGGTCGGCCAGCATGGTCCGCTCGCCGTACTGCTGATGGTCTACTTGCTCACTGCGCTGCTCACCGAGATGATGGGCCACAATCCATCCGTGGTGCTGATGGTGCCGATCGCGATTTCCGTGGCGCACGTCATGCAGGTGAGTCCGACGCCATTCGTGATCTGCGTGGCCTTCGCCGCGGCGACATCGTTCGCGACGCCGGTCGGCTATCCGACCAATACCATGGTGTACGCGGCCGGCGGCTACCGCTTCGCCGATTTCATGAAAGTCGGTATCCCGCTGATCGCGATGTTCTGCGCGCTGTCGATGTGGCTGATCCCGCGCTTCTGGCCATTCTGATGACGAGCTTGGCGCCTTCCACCGCGAAGAAACTCGGATTGGTCATTGATCTCGACATCTGCGTTGGCTGTCACGCCTGCGCGGTCGCATGCAAGGAATGGAACGACGGCGGCGAATTCGGCCCGCTGCCGGACGCGGATCCCTACGGCGCGGAACCCCTGGGCGTGTGGTTCAACCGCGTGCACACGTACGAGATCGTGCCGGCATCCACCCTCACCCCCAACCCCTCTCCCGCCAGCGGGAGAGGGGAGAACAGCATGACGGTGCACTTTCCGCGCTCGTGTCTGCACTGCGAGACACCGGATTGCGTCACCGTGTGCCCGACCGGCGCGAGCTACAAGCGCGCCGAGGATGGCATCGTGCTGGTCGACGCGGACAAGTGCATCGGCTGCAAGCTGTGTTCGTGGGCGTGTCCGTATGGCGCACGCGAATACTCCGAGGTGCGTGGCGTCATGCAGAAGTGCACGCTGTGCGTGGATCGCATCTACAACGAATCGTTCGAGGAGGTCGATCGACAGCCGGCCTGCGTGATGGCCTGCCCGACACGCGCGCGCCATTTCGGCGACCTGGGCGATCCGGATTCGACTGTGTCGAAACTCGTCGCCGAACGTGGCGGCTACGACCTCATGCCCGAGATGGGCTACCAGCCGGTGAACAAGTACCTGCCGCCGCGACCGCGGCGCGACGGTTGCGGTTCGACGCCAACACCCGCGCGTGATGAAAAAGTGGATTTTTCCGCGTCACCGCTGCTGCGCTGGATCGACACGGTGCTTTCGCGGTGAGTCCGGGTTCATTCATGCGTTCATCCATGAGCGCAAAATCAAATGGCGGCCATCCTTGGCCGCACTTCTCATGAAACCGGCTTTTTCCGTCATCTTCTTCACCGTCGTGTCCGGCTGCGGATACGGGCTGCTGTTTCTTCTCGGTGTCGTGTTCGTATTGGATCCTTTGCCGATCGCGCGCAACGAGGCGTTGCTGGCGCTTGCGATCGGCGCCGCGTTCGTCGTCGCCGGCCTGCTTTCCTCGACCCTGCACCTGGGCCAGCCGCAACGCGC
>JAFEFD010000166.1 GCA_018240765.1 Pseudomonadota bacterium
CGCTGCTGTTCGCCGGCTTGCTGTGGACGACCACGACGCGACCGCTCAGCTTGCCCGGGCCGATCATCGAGGCGGAACTCGTCGGCATCAGCGCAGCGCCGAAAGCCGCCGCGCCGCGGCCATCCAGGCCTGCGCCGGCCAGGCCGGCAACTCCGGCGCCGGAACCGCCCAAACCGCCGGAGCCGAAGCCACAGCCGCCTAGCCAGGTGCAGAACCAGGACCGCGTCGAGCGCGAAAAAGTCGCCGAGATGGCGCAGCAGAAGGCCGAAGACGCCAAGCGCGCCGAGGAAGAGCGCCATCGCCAGGAACAGGTCCTGCTCGACCAGCAACAGCGCGAAGAACGCGAACGTGCCAAGCAGCTTGCGCAAATTCGGGCCGAGCGCGAAGCGGCCGACAAGAAGCTCAAGCTGGAAAAGCAAAAGCTCGAGCAACTCAAGGATCTGGCCAGGGCCAAGCCGGCGCCGGCGCAACCGGTGCCTGAGGCCGAACAGGCCAAATCGGGAACCAATGGCAGCGACGACAGTCTGCAAGCACAGTATTTCGCCGCGATCCAGAATGCGGTGACCGACAATTGGCTGCGTCCGGACAGCGCGCAGCCGGGCTTGCGTTGCATGCTGCGCATCGTGCAGATTCCCGGTGGCGACGTGATCGGCGTGCAGTTGCTCAACCCGTGCAACGCCGATCCGCTGACGCGCGCATCGATCGAGCAGGCGGTCAAGCGCGCCGCACCGTTGCCATACAAGGGTTACGAAAAAGTGTTCCAGCGCCAGATCGATTTCAATTTCACCTACGACGGATGAATCCCGCCATGACTCAACGGATTTTTGCCAGATTGCTCGCAACACTCGTCCTGATGCTGGCCGCAACCGCGGCGCTTGCGCAGGGATTGAGCGGCGACGTGCCGACCATCGACATCAAGAACGGCACTGCATCCGCCACCCCGATCGCGGTGATTCCGTTCGCGTTCGAAGGCGCCGGCCTGCCGCCGGATACCGACGTCGCCGCGGTGATCGGCAATGATCTGGACCGCTGCGGCCAGTTTCGCACCCTGCCCAAGGCCGACATCGTCGAGTACCCGACGCGTGGCAGCGAGATCAAATATCCCACCTGGAACCTGCTCAAGCAGGCTTACATCCTGGTCGGGCGTCAGATCGAGAACCCGGGCGGCGACATCCGCGTCGAGTTCGAACTGTACGACGTGGCCAAGCAGCAGCAACTGCTTGCGCTCGCGATCACCGGCCAGCGC
>JAFEFD010000167.1 GCA_018240765.1 Pseudomonadota bacterium
GATGCTGAAATTCGTCACTTCGCCATTGCGCTGGTCGCGCCACGATGCGAATACCCACAACGTATCGCCCGGCGCGAACACACTCTTGTAGTTGGGTGCGTCGTCGACGTTGGCGCCATTCACGACACCGCAGGCGATTTGGTCGGGCTCGGCCGAATGCGTGCTCAGCGTATCGATGTGCGGATCCTCGTAGGGCTGGAACACCGCCCACAGATCCGGTCCGGCATTGCACTGGCCGTGGCGTGGATCAACCACCGCCCCGTTCGCATCGCGCAGTTCGAAATGCAGGTGCGGTCCGGTGGACTGCCCTGAACTGCCGACCAGGCCGAGGTAATCGCCGGCCGCCACGCGCGCGCCGACCGGCAGCATGGTCAGCGAACCCTTGCGCAGGTGCATGTAGATCGCGGTCAAGCCATCGTCCTGGCGCACGTAGACGATGTTCGCCGCACTGACGCCGTCGAACGCGCATTGGCGGTCGAAGTTGCCGTCGTCCTTTTCGATGATCGTGCCCGGCGCCGCGGCGACGACCTGCACCACTCCCTGATCCATCATCAACCATGCAAACGGCCACAAGTAATAGTCCGTGCCTGCATGGTTGTAACCGTCCGCCAGATCGTAGGTGCGCGTACCGCAGGTGTAATCCTGCACGAAGCCGGGATAGCGCGGATCGTGATCGACGAAATACTTGGTGCCGTGATAATCGAACTGGTCGAAGCCCGGCACCGGGCGCAGCGGCCACTGCAGGTCGTTGACCGAAACCTGGGCAAGTGCGGATGCCGACGGCAGCGCGCCAATTCGTTGCAGATTTTTCAGATTATGCGCAGCGCGTCGATCGGCTTGATCGCGCTGCCGGGGTGCCGGTGAATCGGCGAAGTCCGTGTCGCCAGTGACATAGCCGCCCGCTGGCGGCGTCTGCGCGAACGCCGTCGCCTCCACGACAATGCACAGTGCAATCAACGCCCATCGCATCGACGTTCGCCCGATGGTATCGACGCGGAAAATCTACGCCGCGCGGCGCTCCGCCACAAGCGCCGCGCGCGCCAATGCGCGCTCGATGTCGGCGCGCAGGTCTTCCAGCGCCTCGATGCCGACCGACAGCCGCAGCAGACCATCACCAATGCCGGCGCGGCGGCGCGCTTCGGCATCCATGCTGGCGTGCGTCATCGTCGCCGGATGCGCGACCAGGCTTTCCACGCCGCCGAGGGATTCGGCAAGGGTGAGGAATTCCAGGCCATCGACGAAGGCCGCCGCTGCGGTTTCGCCACCGCCAAGATCGAAACTCAACATCGCACCGAATCCTCGCTGCTGCCGGCGCGCGAGCAGGTGCCCGGGATGCCGGTTCAGGCCCGGGAAGTACACTTTTTCCACCACGTCGCTGTCGAGCAGCAATTCCGCCAACGCCGACGCGTTGGCCTGGTGTGCGGCCAGGCGCGGCCCGAGCGTGCGCAGGCCGCGCAAGGTGAGATAGCTGTCGAATGGCGCGCCGCCGAGACCGAGACAGTTGCACCACCACGCCAGTTCCTCGCCGACGCCAGCATCCTTCCAGACTACCGCGCCGCCGACGACATCGGAATGGCCATTGAGGTATTTCGTCGTCGAATGCACGACCACGTCCGCGCCGAGCGCAAGCGGCTGCTGCAATGCTGGCGACAGGAACGTGTTGTCCACCGCGACGATCGCGCCGAACGCATGCGCCATCGCGCAGGTCGCGGCGATGTCGGTGATGCGCAACAGCGGATTGCTCGGCGTCTCGATCCAGACCAGTTTCGGTTTGCGCGCCAGCGCCGTGGTCAATGCCGCCGCATCGGAAAAGTCGACGAACTCGACCGCGTACAGTCCGCGCGCGGCCTGCGAGCGGAACAGCCGGTGGCAGCCGCCGTAACAATCGTGCGGCGCAAGCAGCAGGTTGCCGGGCTTGAGTTGCGCGGTCAGCAGCGCAACCGCTGCCATGCCGGACGCGGTGACTACGCCACCCGCCCCGCCTTCGAGCTCGGCCAGCGCACCCGCGAGCGTGTCGCGCGTGGGATTGCCCGATCGCGTGTAATCGTAGCGGCGCTTTTGCGCAAATCCCGCAAAGCTGTAATTGCTCGACAGGTACAGCGGCGGCATCACGGCGCCATGCGCGCTATCCACGTCCACGCCAGCACGCACGGCGATTGTGTTCAAGTTGCGGCTCATGCGGCGTCTCCCAGTGCATTGCGCAGCGTCGTGCCGACGATCGCTTCCTCTTTCAGGAACGCATCGTGTCCGTGGATCGAGGAAATCTCCACGTACTCGCAGTGTGGTGCACGCGCGGCGTACTCGCGCAGCAGCGCCGGAGGCAGCAACACATCCTCGCGCACGCCGAACAAGGTCGTCGGTGCCCGAACCGTGGCCGGATCGATGCGATGCGTATCCAGCGATGCGCCCAGGCACCGGTAGGCATCGGCAGTGAAGCGGGCGGCGAATTTGTTGCCGTGATGGGCAAGCCACGGCACGACGGCGTCCACGTCGGGGAAACGCGATTCGATTTCGGGCGCGGTAACGTAGCCCAGGATAGCCAGCTCGCGCGCCAGCGCCAGTGCCGCCGTCGAATCACCGCCCAGACCCAGAATCGCGCGCTGCACGTGGCGCAGCGCACGCGCATACGCCGAACTGCGATGCGCGGCGCACAACAGCACCAGATGACGCAAGCGCGCGCCGAGCAACACCGCCAGATGCTGCGCGACTGCGCCGCCGTACGAAGCGCCGACGAGCAGGTGCACCTGGCGCACGCCGAGGCGATTGATCAGCAGCAGCAAGGCGCGCGCCTGATCGCCACTGGAAACCTGCGCACCACGCGCGGGGCTGGAAGCGTCCGCGCCGCCGAGCCAATCCACGCCCAGCAAGCGGTAATGGCGCGTATCCAGCGCGCGACCGTCGCCGCACTGGATTTCCCACCAACCGCTGCCATTCGGCGCGCAGCAGCGCGTATGCGCGGAAATGCCGCCGAGCACGATCACGAGCGGCGCATGCGCGGGACCGGCGCATTGCCACGCCAGTTGCGCACCGGCGAGGATTTCGCCGGACTCGAGCCGGAATGGATCCGGCAGCGCCAGCACGCCGCGCGTCCACTGGCACGCCGATTGCGCGGATTGGGTTTGCGGACTTGCGGACATGGCTAGCCATCCCGAAACGATGGGACGCATCGTATCGGTATATCTTTTGGACGTCAAGACGTTTAGACGGCTATTTATGGAATCATGCAGGTTCCGCCACCGGCGCCGGCCTGCCACGCGCCGAGCCGATGAAGATGCCAAGCAGCGACAGCGCAAGGCCGATCCAGTCCAGCGCGCTGGTCGTGCGCGCGAACAGGACCACGTCCAGCACGAACGACAATGCTGGCTGTAACAGCAGCAACAGGCCGACCAGGGATGCCGGCAGTTGCGGCATCGCGCTCGCGATCAGCACCCAGCCCAGCACCTGGCCGAACAGGCTGAGGCCGAGCAGCGCGGCCCACGTTTCGCCATCGGGTATCGCGAAGCTGCCGTGTTCGGCGACAACGGCCATGGCCAGCATCGCCGCGCACAGCAAGCTGTTCAGGCACAGCGCACGCATCGGCGTCAGCGACTTGCGCACGATTTGCGCACGCCGCAAGCTAAGCAGATAGACCGCATAGCACACGCCGGTAAACAGACCCAGCCAGACGCCAAGGCGAAACTGCGGCGTGAACGCGTTCCAGTCGACGCCAACCAGCAGCCACAGGCCAAGCAGCGCCAGCAGCAAGCCGAATGCGAAACGCGGCGTCAACTTCTCACGATAGAAAACCACGCCGATCGCGGCGAGGATGAAGACCTGGAAATTCGCAACCAGGGTCGCCAACCCCGGACCGATGTAATCGATGCTGCGATGCCAGACGAACAAATCCGCGCCGAACGCCAATGCAGGCAGCACCAGCCACGCCCAGTCACGCCATTGCAGTCCACGCAACTGTCCGCGCAGCGCGAGCAACACAAGCAGCATCACGCCGCCGAAAGCCATGCGCCAGAATGCCGATTCGGTCGGGCCGACATGCGCCCAGCGCACGAAAATGCTGGTCGTGCTGATCAGCGCCGCGCCGGTGATCATGCGCCACAGCGCGGCGCGCGGAACCGCGGCGATCACTTCGCCTGCTCGTGCAGCGGCGCGAGCGGCTCGTCGACGGTCGCCGCCAGCCATTCCTGCAACGCCGGTAGCGCGAGGATTGCCTCAGAATAGGCGCGCTCGTCCGGATCGAGCGCCACGTCGTAGCTTTCGAAACGCAGCACGACCGGTGCGTACATGGCGTCGGCGATGCCGAACGTGCCGAACAGGAACGGACCACTCTTGCCATAACGCTCGCGCGCCTCGCGCCAGATCGCCTTGATCCGTTCGATATCGGCCTGCGCGTCCTTGCTGGCCGGATGATCCTTCACCCGCTTGCGGCAATTCATCGGCAATTCACTGCGCAGCGCAGGAAACCCAGAATGCATCTCGGCACTGACCGACCGCGCGAATGCGCGTGCCGCATGGTCCCTCGGCCAGCCGCGGCCACCGAGCCAGCGCTCGTTCACATACTCGGCGATGGCCAGCGAATCCCACACGCGGATATCGCCATCGTGCAGCACCGGCACGCGCCCGGTCGGCGAGTAGTCGTGGATGCGCGCGTAAAATTCGGGAGTGTCCAGCGGCAGCATGATCTCGTCGAACGCCACGCCGAACTGGCGCAACAACAGCCAGGGCCGCAGCGACCACGACGAATAATTCTTGCTGCCGACGACGAGGACGGGTTTTGCTGACATGGGGATTCCTAAACAGGCTCCGGCAACCACCCGGCACCGGGGTCAGATTCGGCACGATACTCGGCCAATTCGGCATCGATGCTTTGCGCGATCGCGCGGGCGCGCGGCCAATCGATGGCCGAGACCATCACATTGACCAGCGGCATCGGCGGCAACTCGCCGATCGCGCCGGTCAGGTACTGGCCGCCCACGAAGGCGGGTATGCCTTCGGCCTCGAGCGCGTTCTTCACCAGATTCGCGTCGATGATGTTTTCGGCCCGATAGACGATTTGCATGCAAGTCACCCGAGATGCAGCGCTGCACCGCACGCTACTGCTTTCCGCGGGTTCGGTAAAGCAGTCAACGCCAAGTCGATGCGATGGAATGCGCCGTGGCCGACAAGGCGAATACCTCGATGTCGGCGTCCTTGTACACGGGCTTGCCCATCCGCGCTTCAATTTGCGGCAGACAATCCGCCATGTCCGGCCAGAACGCGGCGGGCAATGGACGCAACCATGGCCGCAGGTGGACAACAAGAAAATCCGCTCCCGCCATCGTCCCACTCGACAACGTGGACAGATGCACGAAGTTGCGCAGGCGCATGCCGGGGTTGTCGGCATATTGTCCATACGTCGGCGCGCCGCATTCCGGAGCGACCATGCCGATCAGGATGCGTTGCCGATGCACGGCCTGATACAGCACTTGCGGATCCTGATCACTGCGGATCGACCACGGCGCCTCGATCAGGGTCAGCGAGGCCGGCGGCAAAGCGGCCAGGCGCCGGTAGAAATCGGGAATCGGCCCTGCCGGCAACGTGGTGCGGAAGGGATTGTCTGCGGGCGCGTAGGCGTACTGGAAATAGGGATGGCCCATGAACTGGTTCGGAAAATACGCGTACCCGGGAATCGGGCCGGCCATGAACAATGCCACGATCGCGGTCAGACCGATGGGCGCCCGCGCCGATGACGGCAATAACCGCAAAAGGCAGGCGCCGCCTTCGGCGACGAACAGCAAGATGAAAGGCAGCGACGGCTGCAAGTAGCGCGCGAGCACTCCGGGATGCTGCACCCAGGCCGGGCGCGCGACGAGCACCGCCGCCGCCGCGCCGGTGATCACGACCAGCAGGTAGCCGGCGAATCCTGCGTCGCGCCGCCACAACGACCATGCACCCAACAACGCGAGCGCAAGCATGACGGCCAGCAGCCAAGGCGCTGAAATTCCCAGCGCGAGCAATAAACTCTGATAAATGCTTGCAACGGAAATCACTCCGTGGCCCGACTTGCCTGCCAGCGACGCCATGTCGGTCAGCAGCGGCGGCAGCAAGACCACGGCCAGAGCGAGCGCTGCAACGATGCCGAGCAGGAGCAGTCGCATGAAATCGCCAATTCCGGCCCGCCCGCGCCACAGCACAGCGCACCCGAAGTATGCGAATGGCAGCAGCGTGAACGGCAACGTGATCAGGTGCAACCATCCGGCGAGAAACGTGGCGAACACATACACCGCCGCCCAGCGCCGTTCGCGACTTCGCCACCACAGGAAAAAGGCCACGATCGCGAAAAAGACCAACAGCGTCGTGATTGCATACGGCCGCGCCGTGCGGCTGTGATAGACCATGAGTGGCGATATGGCGAGCAATCCACTGCACAGCGCCAATGTCGGGGTGCCTGCGTAGCTGCGCAGCAGCCATGGCGCGATGCCGATCAGCGCGATTCCGGATGCCAGCATCGGCCAGCGCATGCCCCAATCGCTCAAGCCGCCGTGGTCGAACAGGAACCGGAAATAAAGCGTCAATGGAATGCAGTAATCGTTCGCCCCGAAATGCGTGGCGATGTCGGCATAGCTGGAATACAGCAATTTCTGGATTGCATGCCATTCGTCATCGAGCAGGATCTGGCTGCCGAGCTGCCAGCAGCGTAGGAATATCCCGGCGGCGAACGCGAGCGCGAAGACGATCCACCAGCCTGTCCGCTCCGCCCGGCTTTCGCGTGATTTGCCGTTCAAGCGCCGCCCTCGCTGGCGCTAGCGAGGCGCAGATCCGCGCGCGCGGACAGGAAATCCGGGTGCACCAGTTTCCATTTCCACAACCGATAGACAAGGCTGGTGCGCAGCACGCCGAATCCGTAGCGCAGCGAGCGCACAAAGCTGATCTGACTCGCTTCTGGAAAATACTTCGTCGGGCAAGACACCTCGCCGATACGCATGCCGAACGCGAGCGCCTGCACGAGCATCTGGTTGTCGAACACGAAGTCGTTGGAATTCGCCGCCAGCGGCAGGGTTTCCAGCACGCGCCGCGAAAAGGCGCGATAGCCAGTGTGGTACTCCGACAACTTCGCTCCAACCAGGACGTTCTGCACCAGCGTCAGCACGCGATTGAACACGTACTTGTACAGCGGCATGCCACCGGCGAGCGCGGTGTTGCCGAGAATGCGCGACCCGAGCACCACGTCGTACACGCCGGACGCGATCATGCCCGCCATCGGGGTGATCAGGCGCGGATCGTACTGGTAGTCCGGGTGCAGCATCACCACGATGTCCGCATCGGATTGCAATGCCAGCGCGTAGCACGTCTTCTGGTTGCCGCCATAACCGCGGTTGCGCGGGTGCCGGTGGCTGCGGATGCCCAGGCGATCAGCCACGGCCAGAGTCGCGTCGTCGCTGGCATCGTCAACCAGCAGGACATCGTCCACAACGTCGTGCGGAATCGCGCGAAAGCACTCCTCCAATGTCTTCTCGGCCCGATAGGCCGGCATGACGACGGCGATTTTCTTGTCGTGCAACATGACGCGATTGTCCCATGTGCAAGCGCCGCAGACCAAGCCTGCCTGCTAAACTTGCCTATTCGATTTCATGCCGCCGCCATGACCGACACCAGCCCTGTCAGCCACAACTTCATCCGCCAGATCGTGCTCGACGAGCGTGCCGCCGGCAAGCACGGCGGCCGCGTCGCCACGCGCTTTCCGCCCGAACCGAACGGTTATCTGCATCTGGGTCACGGCAAGTCGATCTGCCTCAACTTCGGCATCGCGCGCGAGTTCGGCGGCAGCTGCAACCTGCGTTTCGACGACACCAATCCGGCGAAGGAAGATGTCGAATACGTCGAGTCGATCAAGGCCGACGTGCGCTGGCTCGGCTTCGACTGGTCGGAACTGCGCCACGCCTCGGACTACTTCGAGGTGTTCTACCTGTGCGCCGAGAAACTCATCCGCGACGGCAAGGCTTTCGTCTGCGACCTTTCCGCGGACGAAGTGCGCGAATACCGCGGCACGCTGACCGAGCCTGGTCGCAACTCGCCTTTCCGCGATCGCAGCGCCGACGAAAACCTCGATCTGTTCCGGCGCATGCGTGCGGGCGAATTCGCCGACGGCGCGAAAACGCTGCGCGCGAAGATCGACATGGCCAGCGGCAACATCAACCTGCGCGATCCGGCGTTGTATCGCATCCGCAAGGTGCCGCACCAGAACACCGGCGACGCCTGGTGCATCTATCCGATGTACGACTACGCGCACTGCATCTCCGATGCGGTCGAAGGCATTACTCATTCGTTGTGCACGCTCGAGTTCGAAGATCACCGCCCGCTGTACGATTGGTGCCTGGCGCAGATCGACTTGGCCAACCATCCCGAGCTTGTGCAGCCGCTTGTGGATGCCGGATTCAAGACGAACGTGAGCACGCCGCGCCAGATCGAATTCGCGCGCGGCAACCTCGACTACACGGTGATGAGCAAGCGCAAGCTCATGGAGCTGGTGCGCGACGGCCTCGTCGCCGGCTGGGACGATCCGCGCATGCCGACGCTCTCGGGCGTGCGCCGGCGCGGCTTTCCACCAGCCGCGATCCGCACGTTCTGGGAACGCGCGGGCGTAACCAAGCAGAATTCCACGATCGAGTTTTCCGTGCTGGAAGGCTGCGTGCGCGAAGTGCTTGACGCAAACGCGCCACGCCGCTTTGCCGTGCTCGATCCGCTCAAGCTGGTCATCACGAACCTGCCGGCCGATCACGCCGAAACGCTTTCGTTCCCCAATCATCCGAAAAACGAAGCGTTCGGCACACGCAGCGTTGCGTTCTCGCGCGAGCTGTGGATCGAGCGCGAGGACTTCATGGAAGTACCCGTGAAGGGATTTCATCGCCTCGTACCCGGTGGCGAAGTACGCCTGCGCGGCGTCGGCATCGTCAAATGCACGGATGTGGAAAAAGATGCAAGTGGAAACATCATCGCCGTGCATTGCACGCTCGATCCCGACACACGGCACGGCATGCCCGGCGCCGAGCGCAAAGTGAAAGGCACGATCCACTGGGTGAGTGCACGGCATGCGATCGCAGCCGAAGTGCGCCTGTACGATCGCCTGTTCAATGTGGTGAATCCCGATGACGACAGCGACGGCAAGACCTACCGCGATCACCTGAATCCGGATTCCAAGCGCATCGTGCGCGGCTGGCTGGAAGCCTCGTTCGCGGATGCCGAGCCCGAAGCCGCGGTCCAGTTCGAACGCCTGGGCTTCTTCGTCGCCGACCGCCACGACCACGCGCCCGGCAAGCCGGTGTTCAATCGCGCCGTAACCCTGCGCGATTCCTGGGCGAAGGCGGCAGGCAAATGAGCACACCATGATTCCGGCCCAACTGCACCTCACCCTGCCCCTCTGGCTGCGCGACAAGATCGACGACACGCGCCTGTACGCGGACGACGACGCCAAGATCGCGCTGGCCATCGAACTGGCACGCGGCAACGTGGAGAACCGCGGCGGCGGACCGTTCGGGGCAGCGGTATTTACCGGCGAAGGTCGTCTCGTCGCCGTTGGCGTCAACCGCGTGGTGCCGCAATCGTGTTCTGTTGCGCACGCCGAGATGATGGCCTACATGCTGGCGCAACAGCGCCTGCAACGCTTTCGTCTCAACGAAGACGGAACGAAATTCGTACTCGCGACCAGCGCGCAGCCGTGCTGCCAGTGCTACGGCGCAACGGTGTGGGCCGGGGTCGATGAACTGCTGATCGGCGCACGCAGCGAAGACGTCGAAGAACTTTCCGAATTCGACGAAGGCCCGCTTCCAGCCGACTGGATCGGCGA
>JAFEFD010000168.1 GCA_018240765.1 Pseudomonadota bacterium
CATTCGTTGCGCGCGATCAGGGCGACGCGGTCGTCCTTGAAGCGCAGCAGGTTCTGCGCGAAGTTCAGGCGCACGTTTGGAAACCACTTCGCGCCCGGCATCTTGTCGCCATCCACGAGCACGGGGTCGAGGTCGCCGGTGGCGCGAATGCCGCAGAACTCCCAGACGAATTTCCAGAACTTCGCCGGTTGGCGGATCGAGAAATCGTAGAGCGGCGCGTAACGGCGGATGTCCTCGTTGCCGGTCTGCTCGCGCACGAAGCGGATGAAGCGGTTCATGTTCGCGCGTTCGATGCGCTCGGCGCCGGGTTCCCAGATCGGTTTGTTCATGTTCGTTCCCTCGTCGCGGCGCGTGTTTCCATGCGGATCAATTTAACGCCTGTTCCAGCTCCGGGATCAACTTGAACAGGTCGCCGACCAGACCGATGTCGGCGACTTCGAAGATCGGCGCTTCGCCATCCTTGTTGATCGCGACGATGGTGCCGGCGTCCTTGATGCCGGTCAGGTGCTGGATCGCGCCGGAGATGCCGATCGCCATGTACATTTCCGGCGCGATGATCTTGCCGGTCTGGCCGACCTGCAGGTCGCTTGGCACGTAGCCGGCGTCGACCGCGGCGCGCGAGGCGCCGACCGCCGCGCCGAGCTTGTCGGCGAGTTGGAAAATGATGGCGAAGTTTTCCTTCGAGCCGACGCCACGGCCGCCGGAGACGACGCGCCGCGCGCTTTGCAGATCGGGACGGTCGCTCTTGGCCTGTGCGAGTTCCACGAACCGCGTGTGCGTCGGCAGTTCGACACTCACGTTCATCGCTTCGATCGGTGCTGCATTCGCGCCGTTGCCAGCTGCAGGATACGACGCCGTGCGCACGGTGGCGACGAGGATTTGATCCGCCGGCGCATGCACGGTGACGATGGCGTTGCCGGCGTAGATCGGACGCTGGAAGGTATACGCATCGTTCGCCTTCATCACGTCCGACACCTGCGCCACGCCGAGCAGGGCGGCAACGCGCGGGGCGAGGTCCTTGCCGAACGTCGTCGATGGTGCGAACACATGCGAGTAGCCGTTCTTCGCCACGGCGGCGATCTGCGGCGCGCACACGGCGGCGAGTGCGTGCGCGTTCGCCGGATTGGCGACCGTGAGCACTTTCGACACGCTTTCTATCTTCGCGGCTTCCGCGGCGATTGAATCCGGCGCTTCAGACAACACGAGTACGTCGATGGCATCGGGTTTGATCTCGCGCGCGCAGGTCACGCAACGCGCGGTCGATGAATTGAGTTTGCCGTTGAGGTGTTCGGCGATGATGAGAATCCTGGCCATCACAGCAGTCCTTTCGTCTTCAACGCCGCGACCAGTTC
>JAFEFD010000169.1 GCA_018240765.1 Pseudomonadota bacterium
GGTCTTCCGCGTCGCCAAGCAGGCGGTCATCAAGGCGGGTCAATACGCCTATATCGGCCGCAAGCAGAAGAAGCGCCAGTTCCGCGCCCTGTGGATCGTGCGCATCAACGCCGGCGCACGCGCGTTCGGCCTGTCCTACAGCCGCCTGATGAATGGCCTGAAGAAAGCTGGCATCACGGTCGACCGCAAGGTACTCGCCGACATCGCCGTGCACGATATCAAGGCGTTCAACGCGCTGGCGGAAAAGGCAAAAAGCGCGCTCGCGGCGTAATCGAAGCAGAACAGCGCATCGTCCGTGGATGATGCATGATTGCGTGGGGAGCAGGCTTTGGCTTGCTCCCCACGTGCGTTTTGGGAACAGGAATTTCTCGTGTCCGAATTCGACCAACAGATCGACAAGGCTGTCCGGGACATCTCCGTCGCAGGAACACTGGATGCTGTCGAAGGACTGCGCGTGAGTCTGCTCGGCAAGTCCGGCGTGGTCACCGAGCAACTCAAGGCACTGGGCAAACTCCCGCCGGAAGAACGCAAGGCGCAAGGCGCGCTGGTCAATCGCGGCAAGGAACTATTGCAGGATGCCATCGCGTTGCGCAAGTCGGTGCTGGAAAACGCGGTGTTCGATGCGCGCCTGGCCGACGAAAGAATCGACATCACCTTGCCGGGCCGCAATTCGGACCTGGGCAGCATCCATCCGGTCACGCGCGCGCTGGAACGCATCATCGACATCTTCTCGCGCCTGGGTTACGCGCAGGCCGACGGTCCGGAAATCGAGGACGACTACCACAACTTCGAAGCGCTCAATTTTCCCGCGCATCATCCGGCGCGCGCGATGCACGACACCTTCTATTTTCCGGACGGCAAGCTGCTGCGCACGCACACCTCGCCGGTCCAGATTCGCGCCATGCGTGACGCGAGACCGCCGCTGCGCATCATTGCACCGGGCAAGGTCTATCGCAGCGATTCGGACCAGACCCATAGCCCGATGTTCCACCAGGTCGAAGGTCTGCTGGTCGATGAAACGTCGAGTTTTGCCGACCTGAAGGGTACGCTCGCCGAATTCGTGCGCGCGTTCTTCGAGCGCGATTTCCAGATGCGCTTCCGGCCGAGCTATTTCCCGTTCACCGAGCCGTCGGCGGAAGTCGACATCCGCTGGGATCGTGAAGATGGCAGCGAGCGCTGGCTCGAAGTGCTCGGTTGCGGCATGGTACACCCGAACGTGCTGCGCGAATGCGGCATCGATGCGGAAAAGTATACAGGGTTTGCGTTCGGCCTCGGCGTGGAACGCTTCGCGATGCTGCGTTATGGCGTCACCGACCTGCGCGCGTTTTTCGAGAACGACGTGCGCTTCCTGCGGCAGTTCGGTTGAGGATCTGCGATGAAGTTTTCCGAAAACTGGCTGCGCAGCTTCGTCAACCCACCCGTTGATCGCGAAGAGTTGTGCCGGCGCCTGACCATGGCCGGCCTCGAAGTCGAGGCGGTGGATGCGCTTGGCGGCGGATTGGATCGCGTCGTCGTCGGCGAGATCGTCGAGTGCGTGGCGCATCCGAACGCGGACAAGTTGCGCGTGTGCCAGGTGTCCGTCGGCAAGGGTGGTCTCTTGCAGATCGTCTGCGGCGCGCCGAATGCGCGCGTCGGGTTGAAGGCGCCGCTGGCGACCATCGGTGCGAAATTGCCGAACGGCATTCAGATCAAGCAGGCGGCGCTGCGCGGCGTCGAATCCAACGGCATGCTGTGCTCGGCGAAGGAATTGGGACTGGATGCCGACGCGTCGGGGCTGATGGAACTGCCGGCGGATGCACCGGTCGGCAAGCCGCTGTCCGAATATCTATCCTTGCCCGATGCACGCATCGAACTCAAACTCACGCCGAATCGTCCCGATTGCCTGGGCTTGCGCGGGCTCGCGCACGATGTCGCCGCGCTGTTCGACGTGGCCGTGACCGAAGCGCCGACGCCGGCGGTTGCTGGCGCTTCGACCACGCAGTGCGAAGTAAAACTCGAGGCCGGCGCGGATTGCCCGCGTTATGTCGGTCGCGTCATCGAGGGCGTGAACGCCACGGCGAAGTCACCGCTGTGGCTGGCCGAGCGCTTGCGCCGTAGCGGCATTCGGCCGATCAGCGCAATTGTCGATGTCACCCAGTACGTGATGCTGGAGCTCGGTCAGCCCATGCACGCGTACGACCTTGCGCAGCTGCATGGCGCGATCCGCGTGCGTCACGCGCGCGAGGGCGAGAAAACAAAATTGCTCGATGGCAACGAGCATTCCCTGGCGCCGGAATTCATGGTCATCGCCGACGAAAAAAACACGCTAGGGCTCGCCGGCATCATGGGCGGATTCGATTCGCGCGTGGTCGATGCGACCCGCGATGTGTTCCTTGAAGCGGCGCATTTCGCACCCGCCGCGATCATGGGCCGGGCGCGCAAGCTCGGCCTGCACACCGACGCCTCGCATCGCTTCGAGCGTGGCGTCGATCCGCAATTGCCGCGGCTGGCGATGGAACGTGCCACGCGCCTGATCCTCGACATCTGCGGCGGCAAGCCCGGTCCGCTCGTCGAAACCACAGGCGCCGATGCATTGCCAAAGCCCGTCGCCGTCAACTTGCGCCGCGCGCGGCTGGCACGCGTGCTGGGCATCGACGTCGCCGACGCCGAAGTTGAACGCATCCTCGGCAAACTCGACATGCACGTCGAAAAAACCGCCGGCGGTTGGCGCGTCGCGCCGCCGTCGCGGCGCTTCGACATCGCGATCGAGGAAGACCTGGTCGAGGAAGTCGCCCGCATCCACGGCTATGACCGGATCCCGACGCACGCGCCGAGCGGTGAATTGCGGTTGCATCTTTCACCGGAAGCAGACGTTTCCCGTGCGCGGCTGTGCGCGCAGATGGTCGGGCACGGATATCGCGAAGCGATCTGCATGAGCTTTGTCGCTCGCGAACTGCTGGACAAGTGGTCGCTTGCCGATGGTGCGGTCGCCCTCGCCAATCCGCTGAGCGCGGACCTGGCCGTGATGCGCACTTCCTTGCTGCCCGGGCTTGTCGAGGCCTTGAAGCACAACCGCAATCGCCAACAGGATCGTGTGCGGCTGTTCGAAACCGGGCTCGTGTTCTCCAGCGCCAGTGGTGGCAGTCTGCAACAAGTGCAGCGACTCGCTGCCGTGGCTTGCGGCCGCGCCACGCCGGAAGGCTGGGCAACGGACAAGCGCGAGGTGGATTTTTACGATCTCAAGTCCGATCTGGAAACGCTCGTCCGGCTCGCTGGCGGCGGACGCAAGATCACGTTCGAGCCTGCGGCGCCGGCGTGGCTGCACCCGGGCCGCAGCGCGCGCGTCATGATCGATGGCAAGTCGTCCGGTGTGATCGGTGCCTTGCACCCGCGCCTGCTCAAGGCGCTGGAACTGGATTGCGACGTTTGCGTCTTCGAGGCCGATCTGCCCGGGCTGGCTGCCGGCGGATTGCCGCAGGCGCGACCGGTATCAGCCTTCCCGTCGATCCGTCGCGACATCGCGGTGGTCGTTGCCGAGGCCATTTCCTATGCTGCGGTTGAGTCCTGTGTGCGCGAAGCCGTCGGGGCGATCCTCACGGAAGTCATTGTTTTTGACCGCTACTCGGGCCCAAATCTCGGTTTAGGTGCAAAAAGTCTCGCTATAGGCTTGATTTTGCAGGACGATTCACGCACTCTTAC
>JAFEFD010000016.1 GCA_018240765.1 Pseudomonadota bacterium
GCGCGCAAGGCCGAGAAGGACGTGGTCCTGCACGAGGTGGCGAACATTCTCGCCGACGAAGTGAATCTGTTGGGTGCCGATACGAAGCTCGCCGCGCGCGCGCTGCCGCATGCGGCGGCAGACAAGCCGGTGGATTGATGCTTTTCCTTCCCCCGCATGCGGGGGAAGGTGCCGAAGGCGGATGGGGGTGGTGCCCATCCGAATTGCCACCCTCACCCGACGCGCCGAGCGCGTCGGCCTCTCCCGCCAGCGGGAGAGGCGTTATTTGTAGCGCTCTTTCAGCATCGCGAAAAACGCGCGCAGGCTTTGCGCCTCGCCGCCTTTCGGACGACCGGGCCGGTCGGCGTCGTTCCATGCGTACACATCCACATGCATCCACGCCTGGGACGCGGGCACGAAGCGCTGCAGATACAGTGCCGCGGTAATCGCGCCGGCATGTTTGGATGGTCCCGCATTGGCGATGTCGGCGATATGTGACTCGAGCATGCGCAGGTATGGCTGCCACAGCGGCATGCGCCACAGCGGATCGGCTTCGCGCTCGCCGGCAGCCAGTACGGCCTGCGCCAACTCGTCGCGATTGGTGAACACAGCCGGCAGCTCCGGGCCGAGCGCCACGCGCGCGGCGCCGGTCAGCGTGGCGAAATCAAGGATCAGGTCGGGCTTTTTCTCGGACGCGTAAGCGAGTGCATCGCACAGGATCAGGCGTCCTTCGGCGTCGGTGTTGTCGACCTCGACCGTGATTCCGGCGCGCGTGCAGATGACTTCGCCGGGGCGATAGGCCTCGCCCGACACGGAATTTTCCACGGCGGGAATCAGCAGGGTCAGCCGCACCGGCAGTTTCGCCTGCATGATCAGGCCAGCCAGCGCGATCGCATGCGCCGCGCCGCCCATGTCCTTTTTCATCCAGCGCATGCCATCGGCGGCCTTGAGGTCCAAGCCGCCGGTATCGAAACACACGCCCTTGCCGACCAGCACCAGGTGCGGATCGCGAGCATTGCCCCAGTTCAGTTCCGCCAATCGCGGTTCACGATGGCTGGCGCGGCCGACCGCGTGGATGGTCGGGAAATTCGCCTTGAGCAATGCAGCGCCCGCCCATTCGCGGAACTTCGCGCGATGCCGGCGCGCCAGGGCCGCAACTTGCGACGTCAAATCGGCGGGACCCAGGTCCTGGGTCGGCGTATTGACGAGGTCACGCACTTGCGCAATGCCATCGAGAAATTGACCAACAGCACGCAACGTGCTTGCATCTACGGCTAAATTGGCCGCATCACGCACAGATTTGCGGTACTTTGCAAATCGATATGCGCCCAATCCCCAGCCGAGGGCAGCGCGGATCGGGTCCAGCGCAATACCGGCGTCGCTTAGCCGATACGTCCCTGTTGGCAATCCAAACGGCAGGCTGGACAAGGCGTAGACATCGTCCGGTCTCCCGATTCCCGCCAGTACTGCGCGCAACTGTCCTTTTGCGTCAGGCAGTGCGCAGATGGCGCCAGGATTGGCGCGGAACCCGCTCGCGTCGATCCATTGTTTGGTGTTGCCGCCAAGGCGACGCGCAATCGCGTCGAGATTTGCCGTATCCGTGGCAATCAGGTCGATGGCGCCGCGGCCGGCGGTTGTCAATCCATGCATTGTCGATTCCTCAAGATGCCGTCGATTCAAGGCGTTATGCCGATGATTTGCGACGTTACATCCGATAAAGCAGGGACTATGCCAATACGTGGTTGGCGACAGGCGCCGCGGCAGCTTGCAGCAACCTTTCGGCGAGCTCGTGCAAGTTCTTGACGTGAATGTGAGGCGGCGCCGCGCCCGCCCAGGGCGCGTCATTGCGATTGAGCCACGCGCTTTTCAGGCCAGCTGCATTCGCGCCAGCGACGTCGAGTTGTGCATCGTCGCCGACGTGCAAGACCGCTCCTGCGGGCAGGTTAAGTCGCTCGCAGGCAGCGC
>JAFEFD010000170.1 GCA_018240765.1 Pseudomonadota bacterium
GCCGCATCCGCGGCAATGTCTTGCGGATAGAACCACAACCGGAACGCCGGCTGCAGGGTATTCGCCGAATGCACTATCCACTGGTTCCATGCTGCACGGACGAGCGAATCGACTGACGGCGCCAGCTTGCCTTCGGGCTGCCGTTCGGCAATGGTCATCAGGGCGGCGGCGGCTTCGTAAAACGGTTTGCCGTCAATGAGCAGCGTGGGGACGACTCCGTTTGGATTGAGTTTGAGATACGCCGGATCGCGCTGCTGGCCGGCGGCGAGATCGACCAATATCAGATCATGCGGCGCGTTGGTTTCCAGCAACGCCAAGTGCACGCACATGCTGGCGGCGCCGGGACTGTAGTAGAGCGTGTACATGGGGACTCCGCGGGATTGGTTACGACGCCAGTTTACATGTGCGCCCGTCTCCGCGTCGCAGAGACAAAGGCGCGCCGGAGTATGGTTGCGCGTCGAAGAATTCCGATCCGATCGCCGAATGTCGTCCGCGAAGAAACGACCCTGAACTGCCTGTCATGGCCGGCAGCTCCGTGGAGTCTGAGTGCAGGGATAACCGGAACAATCCGTTTCACGGGGACTTGGTACATCACCGCATAAAGGCCGATCAAAAGCGCCTGGAACGGCTCCGCCAATACTGGATCAAGCCAAACCCCACGACCGCGCCGCCAAGATGCGCGAAATGCGCCACGCCCGCCTGCGTGCCGGTGACCCCGAGATAAAGTTCCAGCGCCATGTAGCCGACCACGGCTATGCGCGCCGGAATGGGTATCGGGATGAGAAAGAAGAAAACCTTGGCCTGCGGATATAGCACCGCGTAGGCCAGCAACAGGCCGAACACGCCGCCGGAAGCGCCAAGGGTCGGATAAAAGTCCTGCGGCGAGAAGACCGCGATCGTCGCCAGCTGCGCCAATGCGGCGCCGAGCACGCAGGCGAAATAGAACAATGTGTAGCGCCGCGCGCCGAACGCTTCTTCCACCGCCCCGCCGAACATCCACAGGGCGAGCATGTTGAAGGCGATGTGCGGCACGCCGCCATGCAGGAAGCTGTACGTGATCAGTTGCCAAGGTTCGAAACCAAGCGCCATCACGACGCCGTTGTCCATGCGCGCGAGCTGGTGCGGACCCAGCGGCCACAGCGCGAAATGGGCGATGATCGTGGCGTCGCCACCGGCCATCTGCAAGACGAAGATCGCGATATTGGCGATCAACAGGGCGCGGGTCACGGGCGGGATGCGTTGCATCATCAGGCAGGATCCGGCAAAGCGCTCATGATGCCCGAAGCGGATGCCATCACACCAGTTTCCACAATTGCGCATCCACGTCGCGCTGCCAGCCGAAGATTGCAAGATCGACGCGGCCGTTGCGCACGATCACGCCCTCGTCGAGCAGCAATGCCCGCTGTTCGCGATGGCTGCGGCTGCCTTTCGGGAAAGCGATGCGCCCGTCCGAACGCAATACGCGGTGCCAGGGCAACTTCAATGCGGAATACACGCCAAGCACGCGCCCGACCTGTCGCGCGTGCCGCGGCAGACCGGCGCGCCGCGCGATCTCGCCATAACTGGCCACGCGGCCACGCGGGATCGAGTGGATCACGCGCAGGATCGCGGCGTGTTCGGGCGGGATGTCTGCCATGCCTGACTTCATCGCTGCAACACGTTAGCATACGGTGCGGGAATCACGGGAAGCATCCATGCATTCGTTCGAGGAAGTCCGTTCCACGATCCAGGCCCGGCAGTCGTTGCGC
>JAFEFD010000171.1 GCA_018240765.1 Pseudomonadota bacterium
ACAAGCGCCATAGCCAGTGCATCGAGCAGGCCGTCGATAGCGTCGTGAGCGTGCGCGGCGGACAAGCTTACGCGAAGACGCGCTCCGTTGGCCGGCACGCTGGGCGGTCGGATCGCGGGGACATAAAAGCCTGCGAGCTCAAGTTGCTGCGCTATCGCCGATGCCGTTGCGCTGTCGCCAACCGGAACGGGTTGAATCGGTGTGCGTGACGGAAGCAGCACGATGCCGCGGGCGGCGGCGCCGTCGCGGAACAACGCGATGCGGCGATACAAGCGTTCGCGGCGTTTGCTGTCGTCGCGCGCAAGATCGACGGCGGCACTCGCGGCGGCGGCAAGCGCAGTCGGCATCGCGGTGGTGTAAACGTAAGGGCGCGCGAACTGGATCAGACCATCGATCAGCGTGGCGCTACCGGCAACGAAAGCGCCCGCGACGCCGAGCGCCTTGCCGAGCGTGGCCATCAGCACAGGCACATCGTTTTGCGATAGATCCGCATCGCTCAAGCTGCCCGCGCCATCATCGCCGAGCACGCCGATGCCGTGCGCATCGTCGACTATCAGCGTCGCATTATGTGTTTTGCACAATGTGGATAAATCCACAAGTGGAGCAAGATCGCCGTCCATGCTGAAAACGGCATCGGTAGCGAGCATCGCGGCGGCATGCGGACGTGCGTGCAGCTGGCGGCTGGCACTGTCGACATCGACGTGCCGGTAACGCACGAGCTCGGCGCCGGCGAGCCGCGCCGCGTCGATCAGACTGGCGTGATTGAGCTTGTCCTGCACGCACACGTCGCCATTGCCGAGCAGCGCGCCGCCGACGCCGAGGTTGGCCATGTAGCCGGTCGAGAACAGCAGCGCGCGTTCGCGTTGCGTCCAGCGCGCGAGTTTTTCTTCCAGCGCCGCATGTTCGTCACGATGGCCGCCGAGCAGATGCGCGGCGCCCGCGCCAACACCCCACTGCTTGACCGCCTGCGTCACCGCCTCGCGCAGCGCGGGATGCTGCGCGAGCCCGAGATAATCGTTGCTGCCGAAGTCGATCA
>JAFEFD010000172.1 GCA_018240765.1 Pseudomonadota bacterium
CGCGCGCTGGCCAAGAAACCGCAGTTGCTGTTCGCCGACGAGCCGACCAGCGCGCTGGACAGTGTCAACGGCAAGATCGTGATCGACTCGCTGCACCGCATTGCGCGAACGTTTGGCACCACCGTGGTCTGCGTCAGCCACGACCATCGCCTTGCCGCCAGCGCCGACCGCATCATCACCATCCAGGACGGCCTGATCCTGTCCGACATCGTCCAATCCGAGTCGGCTCGATCGGATAGACTACGCAACGGCTCCGCTTCGGGGGAAGCCGCCCAACCGGAATCCGCTGCATGAAACGCCTTCCCGCCTACCGCGCGATTCTCGCATTCGCCGCCAGTGCCATGCTCGTCGCGTGTTCGCACAAGGACGCACAAACCGCCGCCGCGCCGGCCACGCCTGCGTTCACGGCCATGGCACGCGGTCAGGTCGACGTGCAGGGCGGATTGATCCGCATCACCGCGCCACGCGATGGTGTCATCGCACAGTTGCACGGTGAGCCGGCCACCGACGTGAAGGCCGGCGACGTGCTCGCCCAAATCGATTCGCATCAGGCAGAACTGTCCTCCGGCATCGCCAAGGCGCAACTGGATCAGGCAATCGCGCGCGCCGCGGCCTTGCGCACCCAGGCAACCGGACTCAAGCCTCGCGCCGAGCGTGCCGTCGAAGCAGCCAGGGCCGGCGCCGCAACGGAGCAATCCGCCGACGATGCGCAGCAGGCGCTGGCCGAGGTGAATGCGCAGCTCGGCGAGGCCGATGCGTCCGTCGAAGCCGCCCGCGCCCACCTGAAGCAGGCCCAACACGAAGTCGCCGTGCTCGCCATCCGCGCGCCGGTGGATGGACGCGTGGTCGCGCGCAACGCGCATCCGGGCGAAGTCGTGTCGGCGCAATCCGGAACCGCGCTTTTCACCTTGCTGCCCGACGCGCCACGCATCGTGCGCGCCGAATTGAACGAGGCATTCCTCGGCAAGGTTCATGTCGGCATGCGCGCCGACGTCGTCACCCAGGATGGCGCCGAGAAGGCCTATTCCGCCACGGTGACGCGCATCGGCGACGTGTTCGGGCCGAGTACGCTTACCGAGGATCCGCAGGAAGCGTCAGACACGCGCGACGTGATCTGCATCCTCAAGCTCGACACCGACGAACTGCGTGTCGGACAGCGGGTGCAGGTGCGGTTCAAGGCGCGCTGAACGCCTCCGCGAAGAAGCTGTGCATCAGCGCGAACGCGCGATGCGCGACTTTCGCGTCGTACTTGCAGCCATTCATCGAACCGTCGGCGGTCGGGATCGCAAAGCAGTGCACCGCGCCGCCGTAGTTGACGAATTGCCAGTCCACGCCCGCGTCGCGCATCTCCTTCTCGAAACCGAGAATCTCCGATTCCGGCGTGAAGCTGTCGTCGGCGCCGTTCATCGCCAACACCTTGCCCTTTATGTTTTTTGCCGCAGCCGGGTCGTCGGTGGAAAGATTGCCGTGGAACGTCGCGGTGCCGGCGATGTCGGCGCCGCTGCGCGCCAGATCCAGCGCGACCGCGCCGCCGAAACAAAATCCGATCGCACCCCAGTGCTTGCCGTCGAGCGGCGCCTTGCCTTGTTGCGCGACAAGCTGCGCCAGCGCCCCCTTGATGCGCGCGCGCAATTCGTCGCGATGCTTGTACATGTTGCCGGCCGCCTTGCCTGCCTCGTCTGCATTCTTTGGACGAACCTTCGTGCCATACATGTCGGCGACGAGAATCACGTAATCAGTGCCAGCGATCTGCCTTGCCAGCGCGACCTGGTTCGGATTCATGCCGTACCAATCCGGCGCCATTACCAGGCCCGGACGCGGCGTTTTCACCGCGTCGTCGTAGACCAGCACGCTTTGCATCTTCACGCCGTCGACCGTGTAGTCGATGTTGCGGGCGATCATCGCCGCCTGCGCCGAACCGATGCCAAGTCCCGTAATCGCACATGCCGTCAGCCAACGCTTCATGACCAATCCTCCGCCGGAAATGGGGAAACGATCATACTGCCGTGGCACGCCCGGGTCATGCACGGCGCGGCAATGCTGCGTTAGACTGCGGCATTCCGCCCACGGAGAGCCACCCATGAAAGCCACCTTCCTCAGCGCTGCCGTGCTCGTCGCGACTGCGGCGCCAGCCCTTGCCCAGCACAAGCCTGAGCAGGTCATCCATTATCGCCAGTCGGCGATGACCCTGATCGGCTGGAATTTCGGCGCGCTCAGCGCGATGGTGAAGGGCAAGACCACATGGGACGCGAAGGAATTCGCGATGCGCGCCGATCGCATCGCCAGCCTCGCGCCACAGGTGCTGGAAGGCTTCGCGCCGGGTTCGGACAAGGGCGCAAAGACCGAGGCCAAAGCGGGAATCTGGACCAGCATGGACGACTTCAAGTCCAAGGATTCGAATCTCGTCGACCAGACCAAGGCGCTGGCCGACGTCGCGCACACCGGCGACGAAGCGGCGATGAAGGCACAGTTCAAGAAAACCGCGCAGGCCTGCAAGGATTGCCACGACAAGTACAAGGAAGATTGAAGACTCTCAGGGCGGGAGATGCGAAGCGCATCCGCTGTCCTGGTCATGCAGCGACAACGGCGGGATGCGCCGCTACACGGCTAGCCCCTTGCGCCTTCCGCGGATTGCCATGTCGGCGCCCGGATATTTCCACGGACCAGCCGCAACATCCTGCCCGTCCCCTGCTCCCGGAACGGCACCATGAAAAGCCTTGCGATTCGACCATTCATCGGAACCTGCCTGCTGCTCCTGATCCCGCTCGTCATGTCCGTCATTGATCGCAACGCGAGCGCCGGCGACGGCTGGCACTGGGACTTTCTCGATTTTTGCGTCATGGGTGCGCTGCTTTTCGGCGCCGGATTGTGCTACGAGTTCTTCGCGAGAAAGCTCGGTACCCGCAAGCGTCGATTGGCGCTTGGCGTTGCAATCCTGAGCGCGGTACTCGCCATCTGGATCGAACTCGCGGTCGGTGGAATCAGCCAGCTCGTGAATTCCATGGTCGGTGCGGATTTCTAGCCGGCCCACCCCACAAGTGCCGCCACCGCGGCGGCGCAAAGCACAAACAGCACGAGTGCCAGCCAGTTGCTGGAAAAGCGCAAAGGCTGCGCCGGTGTCGCACGTTTGACCCCCTGAATCATCGGCGTGATCAGGTTGTCGTGTTTGGCGATCAGATACAGCAATATTGCGGCGATGTGCAGGCAGATCAGGATGAGCAACGCGTTCTCGTTCCAGTGGTGCACGCGCGTCATCAATTTCACCACGCGCGTGGAAACGTGCGTGACGAGCGGACCATCGGTGTCGATTTCGTCGCTGGCGAATAATCCGCTCACCGACTGCACGGCGACGCTGGCAAGCAAGGCCAGCACCGACCAGCCGCCGAGTGGATTGTGGCCAACGTGGGTTTGTGGATTTTTGGACATCGAATCGCGCAGGTAACGCAGCACCGCGCGCGGCCCGCGCAGAAAGCTGGAAAAGCGGCTGGTCTGCGAGCCGAAAAATCCCCACATCACGCGGAATCCAATCAGCGCGAGCGTGGCGTAGCCGAACCGGAAATGCCATTCCATGTCCAGGAAATGGAATTCGCCGGTCGCGTATTGCAGCGCAATCAGCACGACGAGCGTCCAGTGGAAAAGACGCGTGGGCAAATCCCAAACGCGTTGGACGATTGAATTCATGCGATTCCCAATCCTTCGATTTGCGCGATTGCCGCCGGATCGAATCCGGCCAGACGCGCGAACTCACGGCCACGTTCGGCATAGTCCTTGAACTGGTCGAAACTTGGCGCGCCGGGTGAAAGCAGGATGACGCTTCCCGCGGGCGCTTGAGCGCGTGCGTGCGACACGGCCTCATCCAGCGTTGCCGCTTGCGTCAATTCGAATCCGCGCACGCCACGCAACGATTCGGCGATGCGCGCGCCGTTCGCGCCCATCGCGGCGATCGCGTGCGGCGGATGCGCGGCGACATACTCGATGAATCCACTCCAGTCCACGCCGCGATCGAAACCACCGAGAATCACGGTAACGGCGCGTCCGTCCAGGCTGCGTAGCGCCTCTACCGTCGCATACGGCGTGGTCGAAATGCTGTCGTTGATGTACTCGATGCCGTCTCGCACGCCCAACGCTTGCAGGCGATGTGGCAAGGGTTTGAAGCTGGCGATGTGATTTGCCGCTGCGATGTATCTTTGCGCTCGTCCCTGATCGCGAAAATCAAAAACCGGCCGTCCCTGCCCGGACTCTTCAAAAAATCCCGCACATTCAATCGCCGCGAGCGCGGCGCAGACATTGTGGGCATTGTGTTCGCCGGGCAGCGGAATCTGTGCCAGCGGCAGAACGGTCTTCCCGCCACGCCAGATTGCACCATCACGAATATGCCAGCCGGAAGCATCGCCGAACAACACGCGTCGCGTGTGTGCCGCCGTACGCGCGAGCAAATCCGGCTGTTCGGCGTTGACCACCAGTGCGCGTGCGACATCGGCAAGTCTCAATTTGTCGGCAGAATAACGCTCGCGCGAACCGTGCCAATCCAGATGTTCTTCGTACAGGTTCGTGATCACGCCGACATCCAGCGGGCCCGCCTCGCCGGTCTGAAAGCTGGACAATTCCACGACCCATAAAGCGGCGGATTGGCCGAGCAAATCCAGCAACGGCATGCCGATGTTTCCCGCCAATGCCGTGCGCACGCCAAGCCCGCGCGCGAGGTGCGCGATCACCGCGCTGGTTGTGCTTTTGCCCTTGGTGCCGGTGACGCCGATCACTCGTGCCGCGGGGTTTTCCGCAAACCACAGCGCGGTGCCCGATGTGAACTTCACACCCGCTGCCGTCGCTTCCGGCACCGGCGATTTGTACGGCGAGATGCC
>JAFEFD010000173.1 GCA_018240765.1 Pseudomonadota bacterium
ACGATCACGTTCACGTTTACGGATTGCAACACCGGCACGGTGAGCTGGCATTCCGACGTGCCTGGTTACAACAACGCGAACGACACGCCGCTGGCGATCCAGCGCCTTACCCAGATCGCGGGTACCGCATGTCCCGCACAATGAGCTGGTGCCATGGGCTTGCCGCCGCCCTGTTCGCGGCGGTCGGCGCGGTATCAGCGGTGGAACCGGGCGCCGCTGCGCCGGGTTTTTCCCTGATGCCGTTCTCCGGCACGCAAACCGTGCGACTGTCGGACTATCGCGGCATGGTGGTGCTGGTGGACTTCTGGGCGTCCTGGTGCGGACCGTGCAGGCAGTCTCTGCCGTTGTACAACGGCTTGAAGGCGGACTATCCCGCCGCCGACTTCGCCATCCTCGCGGTCAATCTGGACGAAGCCGCGAGCGACGCCACGGCGTTCCTGCGCGAACATCCGGTTTCCTACATGGCATTGCAAGACCCGCAAGGGAACGTCGCGCAGGCGTTCGGATTGAAGGGCATGCCTTCGTCGTATCTGATCGATCGCGACGGCATCGTGCGTTATCGCCACATTGGCTTCGAGCCCAGGGACATCGATGCTCTCAAACACGAAATTGCGACGCTCATCGAGAAGCATTGAGTATTTGTTGCTTGCCTGTGCCGCGCTTGCATGCCTCGGCGGCTGCGCGATGCAAACCGTGCAACCGTGGCAGCGCGGCCGGTTGGCGCGCTGGGACATGCGCTGGGATCCCGATCCACTGCAGGCGGCCATGAGCCAGCATGCCTATTTCAGCAAGGAAGGCACCTCGGGCGAGATCGGCGCCGCAGGCGGCGGTTGCGGCTGCAATTGATGGGCGCGCGCGCATCGCCCTCGCTGTCGTTCTTGCTCGCCGCATCGGCAGCGCTGACCGGACACGCGCCAGCGCGTGCCGACGAGACCGGCTCGGAGCAGTATGCCGGCTATCGCTTCAACGTCTACAGCGAGGATGTCTTGTCGGCACCCGCGCTCGGCGATCCACGCCGTTACAAGGTGTATTCGCAGCAATTCCTTCTGAATACCACGATCGGAAACCGCTACGCGTTGAGTGTGAACGCGACCCACGAGGTGATGAGCGGCTCCTCGCCGTGGTACGTGCTGCCTGGGCCGGGCGGCAAGCCGATCCAGGTTTTGAGCGGAGCGACCATCCGCGATCACCGCAACGCGGCGACGGTGGCGCTCACGCACGATGCCGGCGGCAACGACACGACGACGATCAGCGCAACGTATTCGCAGGAGCGCGATTATCACTCCACGGCACTCGGTGCCGAGCGCACCCTGCCGCTGAATGCGGCGCTGACGCTGGGATTCGGCGGCAGTTTCTCGCACGATCGCATCGAGCCTTTCGATGCGTCGCTCTACGACCGCATCCAGCGCGCCGAAAAAAATACGGCCTCGGCATTCGCCAGCCTGAGCCTGGTGCTGGATCGCGTATCCGCGATCGAGAGCGGAATCCAGCTCAACTATCAAACGGGGTACCTGTCTGATCCGTACAAGCTGGTCTCGGTCGGCGACGCGTTGGATCCCGACACCCGTCCGGATCGCCGTACCGAAGCGGCGTGGCTGGTGCGCTATCGTCGCGCGTTCGGTGAAAACGCGGCGCTGCATCTGGACTCGCACCTGGCCGCCAACAGTTGGGGCCAGCATTCGCTGACCCTGGAAGCGAACTGGTACCAGAGCCTACGCGACGGTTGGCAGCTGGTACCCGGCGTGCGCTACTACAGCCAGAGCCGGGCGCGTTTCTATGCGCCGTTCTTCGCCGCCGGCAGCGGGCCGGATTTTTCAAGCGACTATCGTCTCGGCGCGTTCGGCGCGGCCGCGGCGAACCTGAATCTGCGCAAGCGCATCGACCATTGGGAATTCTCCGCCGGCGGCGAGCGTTACCACGCGACGACCGGTTACGCACTCGGCGGCACGGCGCTGGCCGATCCGGCCACGGTAAGCTATACGCGCATATTCGCAGGCCTCGACTATCATTTCGATTGAGCGGCGGAGTATACAAATTCGAGTTTTCCAGCATGGGCTGTCCCTGCGCCCTGCATCTGGAGACGGACACCGAGTCCAGCGCGCACGCCGCGCAGGCGTCCGTCGTAGCCGAATGCGCGCGGCTTGATCGCAAGTACTCGCACTATCGCGACGATAGTTTCGTTGCACAGATTGCGGCGAATGCGGGCAGCGGGATCGATGTCGACGAGGAAACCGCCGACTTGCTCGATTTCGCGGCGGCGCTGCACGCACAAAGTGGTGGCCTGTTCGATATCACCGCGGGTGTGTTGACGCGGCTCTGGGATGCGCGCAACGCGCGCTTGCCGGGAAAGGACGAAATATCCGCGGCGCTCGCCGTGACCGGTTGGCAGCGTGTGCACTGGCAGCGGCCGCTGTTACGTCTTGGCGATCCCGGCATGCGCGTGGACTTGGGCGGCATCGTCAAGGAATACGCTGCGGACCGCTGCGCGCAGACCTGCCGGGATGCCGGGGTGGATTCAGGCGTGGTCGATCTCGGCGGCGATCTCGCCCTGATTGGCCCGCATCGAGACGGATCGCCTTGGATCGTCGGCATCAAGGCGCCGCGCGCGCCTGGCCGATCCGCGGCGCGCATTGAATTGCCACGCGGCGGGCTCGCCACCAGCGGAGACTACGAACGTGCGCTGATCATCGACGGGCGCCGCTATTCGCACATCCTTGATCCGCGCAGCGGCGAACCGGTGCAAAGTTTCGCCAGTGTCAGCGTTGTCGCCGATCGTTGCCTCGTCGCCGGCGCGGCCGCAACGCTGGCGATGCTGATGGGCATTGATCGTGGCGGCGCTTACCTGCGCGAACTAGGCCTGCCGCATTTGACCATCACGGATGACGGCAGCGTTGGCGGCGATATCGCCTGCATCGACTGAACCGCGCTCGCGGTTACAATGCGCGCCCGTTTTTCGTGCGCGCCGATGAGCCTGAATCCCCCACAACGCGCCGCGGTGGAATATGTGGATGGCCCGCTGCTGGTGCTGGCGGGCGCCGGCTCCGGCAAGACGCGCGTGATAGCCGAGAAGATCGCGCACCTGATCGCGCGTCGCAATCTGGCGCCATCGAAAATCGCCGCGATCACGTTCACCAACAAGGCCGCGCGCGAGATGCGCGAGCGCGTGGGCAAACTCGTGAAAAGTGCGGCAGCGGAAGAACTTACCGTCGCCACGTTCCACGCGCTGGGCCTGAAGATCGCGCAGATCGAGCACGCCAGGCTGGGTCTCAAGCGCGGATTCTCCGTGTTCGATGCGGACGACAGCGCGGCGATCATCAAGGATCTGGCGCCTGCTGCGGCCAAGCCGGATGCCTTGTTCGCGCTGCGCAGCCTGATCTCGAACGCCAAGGGCAGCGGCCTGACGCCGGAACAGGCGGCGGATTCCGCGCGCAGCACGCGCGAGCGCGAGGCGGCCGATGTCTATGCGCGCTACCAGAAACGATTGGCCGCTTTCAATGCGGTGGATTTCGATGATCTGATCCGGCTGCCGCTGGGCTTGCTCGAATCCGACGTCGATGCGTGCGCGGCGTGGCGCGAGCGCCTGCGTTATCTGCTGGTGGACGAATACCAGGACACGAATCTCGCCCAATACCGCCTGCTCAAGCTGCTCGCCGGCGAGCGCGGCGCGTTCACCTGCGTCGGCGACGACGACCAGTCGATCTACGCATGGCGCGGTGCGAATCCCGGCAATCT
>JAFEFD010000174.1 GCA_018240765.1 Pseudomonadota bacterium
ACTGACAAACTCGACGGCACGGTCAGCAAGACCCATGGCGAGTTGCATGTGTTCGTGCGCGGCGATGCGGCGCGCATGCTTGAGATCGTGCGCAGCGAACCCATTTTCGATGGCAGTACGCCAACTGCCTTCGTGCGCAGCAAGCAGACCCTGAAAGCCTTCGAGAGCGAACTGCAACGCGCTTCCGCCAAGAAATCCCGATGAGCCCCCTGCCCGCCCATGTCCGCATCGTCGAAGTCGGCGCACGCGACGGCCTGCAAAACGAAAAGACCATCGTGCCTGCGGCGGTCAAGGTCGAGCTGATCGACCGCCTGACGGACTGCGGCCTGCAAACCATCGAGGCGACGAGCTTCGTCAGCCCGAAATGGGTACCCCAGCTTGCCGACGCTGCTGACGTCTTCGCGGCCATCCGCAAGAAACCCGGCGTGCGCTATCCGGTACTGGTGCCGAACCTGCAAGGTTACGATCGCGCGCACGCTGTCGGTGCGACGGAAATCGCCGTGTTCACTGCCGCGAGCGAAGCGTTCAACCGCAAGAACATCAACGCCTCGATCGATGAATCCATAGCCCGCTTCGCTCCGGTGATGGAACGCGCCAGGTCGGACGGTGTCGCCGTGCGCGGTTATGTGTCCACCGTGCTCGGCTGCCCGTACCAGGGCGAGGTGCCGCTCGCCGACGTGGTGCGCGTCGCCAAACGCCTGCATGACCTGGGCTGCTACGAGATTTCGCTCGGCGACACCATCGGCATCGGCACGCCTGCCAGGGCGCGCATGATGCTCGCCGCCGTCGCGCAGGATGTTCCGATGTCCGCGCTGGCCGTGCATTTTCACGATACGCGCGGACAGGCGCTGGCGAATATCCTTGCCTGCCTCGAACTCGGCGTCGGCGTCGTCGACTCCGCAGTGTCGGGCGTCGGCGGCTGCCCCTATGCGCACGGCGCCACCGGCAATGTTGCCAGCGAGGATGTCGTCTACATGCTGCACGGCATGGGCATCTCCACAGGCATTGATTTGCCGAAATTGATCGAGACCGGACGCTGGTTGAGTGCACGGCTCGCGCGCGACAATGGCAGCAAGGTCGGCAAGGCAGCGTAAGGACGATCCATGCCCGCCCGCCTCGCTCCCGACCAATCCCGCGGTTACCTCGTGCCACTCGGCGCGAGCGTGCGCGGTGCGGGCCAGACCGGAATCTTCAAGCGCCTGTTCGCGATTCTCGGCCAGCGCCCGCGCGTGGCGATCGTCGCCGCTGCCGCGGATGAAGTGCTGGCCGATGATCTCGATGCGCGGCTCATCGCCGATGGCGCGGGCCACGTGCAGCGCATCGTGCTGGCGCAGCGCGTGGACAGTGAGGCGCAAGCGGCGCTCGCGGCGGTCGAGCACGCCGATCTCGTCGTGTTGTGCGCCGAACTGCCGTTGCGGCTTTCGACGCTGCTCGGCGGCACCGCGCTGGCGCGCCTGTTGCGCCGGCGCAATGCCGACGGCATGGCCGTCGGCGGCATCGGCGGCGGCGCATCGGTTTTGCCGGAGCACATGCTCGGTGGCAGCGCCCAGGG
>JAFEFD010000175.1 GCA_018240765.1 Pseudomonadota bacterium
CCGATGCAAAATCCGACATTCACCTCGCTGACGAAGAGTTCTACTTGCGGATAATGCGCGCGCAGGAACGCGACGGAATCGTCGGTGGATGCATCGTCGTGAATGATGATCTCGACTGAAATTTCACGCTGCTGCTGCAGAACCGAATCGATGCAATCAGCAAGAATGGCGGCACCGTTGTAGTTGGCGATGCACACCGAACACACGGGCGCTGCCGCCTGATTCAGCGCTGGGTAGTGCTGAACCATTTCCATGTCCGTGCCAGACCTTCTTCCATCCCGACCTGCGCAATCCAGCCGAACATCGCGCGGGCCCGATCCGCCTGCATTTCAACGCGTGGCATATCCACCGGGCGCGTCGCATCGTAGCTCCGCGGCAATTGACGTCCCGTCACCCGCTCGATCATTGCAAACAGATCGTCGAGGCTGACGCTGGTGCCGCTGCATGCGTTGAACACGTGTGCGCCGGCAATGGGGGCGGCGTCCAGTGCGGCGAGGCACAGGCGCACGAAATCGTCGACGTACAGATAATCGCGCCGCGCAGAGCCGTCACCCCAGACCTGCAACGTTTCCCCGCGCAGCAATTTGCCGAATGCGGTGGGAACGATACCGAAACCTGCACGTTGCGTCTGACCCGGGCCGTACAGATTGGATGGACGGAAAATCGTCGCCGCGCCGCCGAACTGGGTACACCACGCCGAGACGAAATGTTCGGCCGCAATCTTGCCGGCGCCATGATAAGAACGCGGCGCGACCCTCGCCAGTTCATCGGCGTCCTTGGCTTTAGGATCGTACAAGGTTCCACCGGAAGACACGTACAGCAGCGGTTTAGCGGGAAATTCCTGCAACGCCTGCAGTAATGCCAGTGTCGGACGCAGGTTCTCGTCGAGTTCCAACATGGGCCGCGCGGCGCTGCTGCCCGGCGTGGAAGCGGATGCGACGTGCACCACCGCGCGGCTGCGCCTAAGCAGGGGCCGATAGTCGCTCGGATCGTCGCCGGGGCTCACGTGTATCTCTGCCTCGGCACCGATCGAGCCTGGTGTGTGCCGGCACAGTGCGAGTACAGCCTGGCCGCGCGCGGTGAGCGCCTGCACAAGTCGGTTGCCCACGAATCCGCCGGCGCCGATGATCAGGATGTGGTCAGCCATGGTCCGGTTGCCCGAGCAGCCGACGATAGATTCGCACATAACGCGCCGCGCAGTCGTCCCAGGTTCCCAACTCGCGTGCGATCCATTCGCGCGCGGCCGCTCCCATGCGCAGGTTGGCGTCACGACCTTCGATCGTCGCAATGGCTTGGGCGTAGTCCGCAGGCGACGCACACAGATTGCCGGTTACGCCATCCTGCACAATGTCGGCGTGTGCGGGCATCCGCGAAGCGATGATCGGAAGTCCGGCGGCCATGGCTTCCAGCATCACCTGCGGACGGCCTTCCGCATGGCGGCTGAGCGTGATCAGGCCCTGGGCGCGCGGAAACCATTCCGTCGCCAATCGTTCTGGCGTGGCTGCACCGTGATAGTGCACCCATCGCGGCACATTCACCTGTTCCTGCATCGGGCCGAACAGGTGCAATTCCCGCGTTCCTTCGGCAAACAGGGGCGCGGACCACTCGAACAGCGGACCTAGTTTGTCGGCAGTCAAGCGCGTGACCGCGAGCCATTGCGATGGCGTGACTGGATCACGCGTGATCGCGTACCAGATCGGATCGATGCCGAACGGAACGGGTATCACCTCGGCGAGCTCGCCGAAACTATCGCGCAATGGCTGTTCCATCCAGTCGGCGTTGGGGCAAATAGCCACCGCGCGACCGCGCATCGCATGCCGCAATGCAAGTTTCATCAATGGCAGTCGCAGCAATTTCATGTCGTTGCCGAGCACCGAGACCAGGATCGGCTTGCCGTCGTGCGGCAATGGCAGGATGCATTGCAGCCAGTTGATATGGTAAAGGCCGATGCCGGGCACGCGTCGGACGGCACGGCCGATCATGCGCAAAAGGCGCAGCGCGGCTGCCGCGCCGCGCAGCGGCCGTTCCCGCATGCCGTGGGAAATGCCGCCGTGCTCCATCAGTCTGTCTAGCCATCCGGATTCGCCCGGCAAAACCACGCTTTCAATTCCTTCTGGAAGTTCTCCGGGTGGCGCCCACAGTTTCAGCGCAACGCCCTGGACGCGTGACAATGCTGACGCCATGTGCAGGATGAAGATTCCACGCCAGTCGCCTGAATCGCGCGGAAACGAGGTACTCACCATCAGCACATTCACGGATACTTGCTGCCGTGGTGTGGTCGGGCTGTCATCGGTCACGGCGATACGTCAACGCCGTGATCTGCTCCGAAATCAATCCGATCAGGAACACGATCACGGACGCGGAAAACAGCAGCACGCTCATATTGGTGAGGCGATGCATGGTGAAAAATGTGTACAAATAATTACCCAGGCCGAGCAGGAAAAAAAGCACACTCGCCGGCACGAACAGCTTCAACGGCGAATACAGCGTGGCGATCTTGAAAATGATGAGCAGAAAACGCAGGCCGTCGCGCAGCGGTTTGATGTGGCTCTTGCCGACGCGCTGCGCGGCCTTGATCGGCACGTAGGCGACCGGATAGGCGCTGCGGAAGAAAGCCATCGTGCTGGTGGTGGGATAGGAAAACCCGTTCGGCAGCAGGTGCAGGAACTCGCGGAACTTGTCCGCGCGCGCGGCGCGAAAGCCGCTGGTCAGGTCGGCCACTCGATGGCCGGTCATCTTCGAGGCCAGCCAGTTGTAAAACGTGTTCGCCAGGCCACGCCCCACCCCGGCCTGTCCGCCCCAATCGCGGGCGCCGACGACCATGTCGAAACCGTCATCGATTTTTGCCACGAGGCGGCCAATGTCGGCGGGATCGTGCTGGCCGTCGCCATCCATGAAGACGATGGTCTCGCCCCTGGCTGCGCGCGTCCCGCGCTTGATCGCCGCGCCGTTGCCCATGGAATACGGCTGGCGCAGCACGCTCACGGCATGGCTGGCGCAAATCAGGGCGGTGGCGTCGCTGGATCCATCGTCCACGACCAGTATTTCGGCGCTCGGCTGGGCCGCACGCAAGCGTGGCAGCAGGCTTTCCAGCGCTGCGGCCTCGTTTTTTGCCGGTATTACGATGCTGATCACGCTTGCTCGCCGGAATTCGGGGGTAGACTCGGGCCAAGCCCGGGGATCGGTTCAAGAGTAGCTGCCAGCCCGGGCGAACGCCAGCCCCGGAAAGGGATACAATCCGGGCTGGTTTTGCGGTACATTCGGCTTTAATTTCGGGGTTTTACGAAGGATTCTTATGGCGACACAGATGAATCCTGCCGCTGTCGCCGGGTTGTCTGGCGTCGCCAGACGCCTGGTGGTGGAGGGCACGCTCAGCGACGCGGACGCGCGCCGTGCGGTCGAGTCGTCGCTCAAGCAGAAGATTCCGCTCGGCAGCTACCTGATCGAGCAGGCCCTGGCCAACGGCCAACAGGTGGCGATGGCCGCATCGGCCGAATTCGGCGTTCCCCTGTTCGACATCGATGCGCTCGATCTGGCACAAGCGCCGATTCGATTGGTCAGTGAGAAACTGATCACCCAGCACAAGGCGCTGCCGCTGTTCAAGCGCGGCAATCGCCTGTATGTCGGCGTGGCCGATCCGACCAACCTGCACGCCCTGGACGAGATCAAGTTCCAGACCAACCATTCGGTGGAACCGATCCTGGTCAGCGAAGAACAGCTTGGCCGGGTGATCGAACGCGCGCTGAGCGAATCCAGCAACACCATCGGCGATTTGGGCGATGATTCCGAAGGACTTGAATCGCTCGATCTGGAAAGCGGCGATTTGGAGGAATCTTCTTCCGGTGTCGACGCTACCGGCGGCGACGACGACGCCCCGATCGTCAAGTTCGTCAACAAGGTGCTGGTCGACGCGATCAAGCGCGGCGCCTCGGACATCCACTTCGAGCCCTACGAAAGCAAATACCGCGTGCGCCTGCGCATGGACGGCATGCTGCGCACCGTGGCCTCGCCGCCCGTAAAGATGACCCCGCGCATTTCTTCGCGCCTGAAGGTCATGTCCGGTCTGGATATCGCCGAGCGCCGCGTGCCGCAGGACGGACGCATCAAGCTCAACCTGTCCAAGAGCAAGTCGATCGACTTTCGCGTCAGCACCTGCCCAACCCTGTTCGGCGAGAAGGTGGTGCTGCGTATCCTCGACGGTTCTGCCGCCAAGCTCGGCATCGAAAAGCTCGGCTACGAGGACGACCAGAAAAAACTCTTTCTCGACGCCATCGAA
>JAFEFD010000176.1 GCA_018240765.1 Pseudomonadota bacterium
CATCGCAACGAGCGCAACGCGATCATCCAGCACGGCACCATGACCATGGTCCGGCGCGGCGCGCTGGAATCCACCGGCGGCTGGAGCGAATGGACGATCTGCGAGGATGCCGAACTGGGATTGCGATTGATGCATTCCGGCTACGACCTCGTCTATGTCGACGAAGTCATGGGTCGCGGCCTCACGCCCGCCGATTTCACCGCGTACAAGTCGCAGCGCTACCGCTGGGCGTTCGGCGCGATGCAGATTCTCAAGGCGCGCTGGGACTGGATGACCGAACGCGGGCCGCTGACCTGGGGCCAGCGCTTCCATTTCCTGACCGGCTGGTTTTCGTGGTTCGCCGATGCGCTGCACCTGGCGTTCACCCTGCTCGCGCTGGCCTGGACCGCGGGCATGATCGGACTGCCGGAATACTTCAACCTGCCGCTGGACCTGTTCATCTATCCGATCCTGGGATTCTTCGTGTTCAAGGCCGTGATCGGCATCTGGCTGTACCGCGTGCGCGTGCCGTGTTCGTGGAAGGACACCATCGCCGCGTCCATCGCCAGCATGGGCCTGTCGCACGCGATTGCGCGTGGGATTTACCTCGGCCTGTGGAAGAAGCACGGCGAGTTCGTGCGCACCGCCAAGAGCCGGCGCATCGGCAAGCGCCCGAATCCGTTCGCCGCGGTGCAGGAAGAACTGCTGATGTTCATCGCCATCGCGCTCGGCATCTTCGGCATGCTGCACGCCGTGGGCATCAACTACCTGGAAGGCAAATTGTGGATCGCCATTCTTTCCGCTCAGGCGATTCCGTACCTCTCTGCGCTGATCGGCGCATGGGTGGCTTGGAGGGCGGGCGAGAAGGCGGGTTAGCTCGAACGCAAGCAGCCATCCATGGAGCTCCTCCGATCGGCATCCATGCCTTGCCCTCACGCGGCGCACGCGATGCGCTTCAACGCATCGCGTCAACACGCCGCGTTCGACCCGCCGCGTGATTCGAGAGCATCCGCTTCAGCGGTTCGATCCTGTTCACCAACGTCAGTCCCGCGCCACGCAGGGCGGCGACCGGCATCGCTTCGCTGCCGAAAACGCGATTGATCGCATCGAAGGAATGCGCGGACAAGACATTGTCGCTGCGCCGACGGCGCTCGTAACAGCGCAATACGGATTCGGCGGCGAAGTCGCGCTTCGCATCACGCGCTTCGATGAGCACTGCGCACAACTCATCGACATCGCGCAATCCCAGATTCACGCCCTGCCCGGCCAGCGGATGCACGCCGTGCGCGGCGTCGCCGATCAGGGCGAAGCGCGGGGCGAGATAGCGCTCGGCGAGCTTCATGCGCAGCGGAAACGATGCGCGCGGGGTCGTTGCCGTGATGCGACCAAGGCGAAAATCGAATGCGGCGCCAAGTTCGGCGCAAAACGCGGCATCGTCGAGTGCGAGCAGGCGCGTGACCTCGGCGTCAGGTACCGACCACACGATCGAGCTGCGCCCATCGGCGAGCGGCAGAAAGGCAAGCGTGGCACCCGGCAGGAAACGCTGCCAAGCGGTGATTTCGTGTGCTCGTTCGGTCGTCACGTGCGCGACGATGGCGCGCTGTCGGTAATCGCGGTCGCTGGTGCCGATGCCGGCCATCTCGCGCAACGCGGAATCGGCGCCATCAGCGGCGACGACGAGTTTCGCGGCAATGCTCGATCCGTCGTCGAGTGTCAGCGTACGTCGGCCGGACAGGGATTCGGTCGATGTGACCTTGCCGGGACTATGCAGCGCGATGCGCGACTCGCGCTGCAAGGCGTTCCACAGCACCGATTGAATGAGACGATTCTCGGCGATGAAGCCAAGCGCGGATCGGCCTTCGTCGGCCGCATCGAACGTCAGTTCGCCCGGAGCGAGCGCATCCCACACGCGCATGCGCCGGTATGCGCTCGCACGCGCGGAAGCAATTTCGTTCCAGACGTTCAATCGCACAAACAAATCAACCGACGACGGCGCCAGCGCGACCACGCGCAGATCGACATCGTCCTGTGCGTTCCAGGGTTTGGGCGCGCGCGGTTCGATCACGGCGACGTCGAAACCTGCGCGCGCGAGCGCGAGCGCGAGTGCGGCACCGACCATGCCGGCGCCGACGATGGCAATGTCATGAAGCTTGCGCACGCTCATGACGATTTATTCAACGCGAGCTTTGGCACGCGGCCACGAAACCCCATGCCACGATTAACCATTGCCGCTTGCAGCGGCGCGATGCGATCCAGCGCAAGCAGACCGAACGTGCGCAGCAATTTCAGTGGCGGCGATTCGTTCGCCGTCCAGCGCGCCAGCGCGTCGCTTTGCGCGGCGGTGCCTTCGCGGTCTTCGCGACGGCGTTGCGCGTAGTCGGCGAGGAGCGCCGCATCTCCGGCATCCCGATTGTTGTCGATCAGCAATTCAGCCAGCGTCAGCGCATCGCGCAAACCAAGATTGAATCCCTGCGCGCCGATCGGATGCAGGGTCTGCGCGGCATTGCCTGCGAGCACAGTACGCGGCGCCACGATGCGTTGCGCATACAGCCGGCGCAGCGGATACGAAACACGCTTGCCGGGCTTGCGCAATTTGCCGAGCCGCCAGCCGAAGCGTTCGTGCAGCAGTTCGATGAAACCGGGATCGTCGAGCGCGGCGACACCTGCGGCATCGGATGTCGGCACCGTCAACACCACGCCGACACGGCCTTGTGTCAGTGGCAGCATCGCGACCGGGCCAGTCGCGGTGAAACGCTCGTAAGCGCTATCGATGGCGCGTTCCGAAGTTATGGTCGTGACGAAAGCGGTCTGTGCGTAGTCGCGCGATTCGCTGTCGATACCCAGCGCCGCACGCACGAAGGAATTCGTTCCATCCGCGCCTACCAGCAGGCGCGTGCGCAGCGTTTGCGTTCCTTGCACGGTCGCCAGCGTCGCCATGACCGCATCGCCATCGACACGAAATGCTTCGAGTTTCG
>JAFEFD010000177.1 GCA_018240765.1 Pseudomonadota bacterium
GACGACCCGTACGGATTTGCCCTTCACCGGCGGTTGGGCGCTGTTCCTGGGCTATGAACTCGCCGCGCAGATCGAACCTGGCTTGCGCCTGCCGCCAGCGCCGGATGCGCGAATCCCGGTCGCGCTCGCATTGCGCTGTCCGGCCGCGATCATCATCGATCGCGTCGCGCAAACGACTCATCTCGTCGTCGAAGCCGAATGCATGGACTTGCTGGAGCCGCTCTCACGCGATCTGGAATCAACGCCGGATTTCAGACCGACGCCGATCCGCGGCGCGGACGTCGACGAAGACGATCCGCAACGATTCCTGGATGGCGTTGCGAGAATCCACGAACATTTGCGCCGTGGCGACACGTTCCAGATCAACCTGTCGCGCGAATGGCGCCTACGTTGTGCGACAGCGCCGGCTGATGCGTACGCCAGTCTGCGCCGCGCGAATCCCGCGCCATTCGCAGGCCTGCTGCAATACGACGATTGGGCGATCGCGAGTTCCTCGCCCGAACGCCTGGTCGAAATTCGCGATGGCATCGCGCAGACGCGCCCGATCGCGGGCACGCGTCCGCGCCTTGCCGGCGACGACGACGCGGCACGCGTGCGCGAGCTGATCGCGCATCCGAAGGAGCGCGCCGAGCACGTGATGCTGGTCGACCTGGAACGCAACGACCTCGGCCGCATTTGTGATGCCGGCAGCGTCGAGGTGGACGAATTGATGACGGTGGAAAGCTACGCGCACGTGCATCACATCGTGTCCAACGTGCGCGGACGCCTGCGCGCCGACGCGACGCCGGGCGACGCGATCCGCGCGGTGTTTCCCGGCGGCACGATCACCGGCTGCCCGAAAGTGCGCGCCATGCAGATCATCGCCGAGCTCGAAGGCGTCGGGCGCGGCGCCTACACTGGCGCGCTCGGTTACCTGGGCCGCAACGGCAACATGGACCTGAACATCCTGATCCGCACATTGACGTTGAGCGATGGAATTGCACGGCTGCGCGCGGGCGCCGGCATCGTGGCCGATTCTGACGCGCAGCACGAACTCGCCGAAACCCGTGCCAAGGCGCGCGGATTGCTGCGCGCCCTTGGAGCGGACGCATGCTGACGCGGACGCTTGTCGATGGTGTCGCGCAAACGCAGGTGCGCGCGGACGATCGCGGCCTGCTGTACGGCGACGGCCTGTTCGAAGCCGTGCTGTTTTTGCGCGGCCGCGCACCACTGTGGCCGCGGCATATGACGCGACTGCTCGAAGGTTGCGCGCGACTCGGTTTGTCAATGCCGGATGCAAATGTGCTTGCGCACGAAGCTTCAATGGTTTGTGCCGGCATGGATCGCGCCGTCGTGCGCATGACAATCACGCGCGGCAGCGGTCCTCGTGGTTACGCGCGGCCTGCGTCCGCGGGCTTGCTACGCATCGTCGCGGCGAATCCAGCGCCGGAAATTCCACCGGACTGGTACGATCGCGGTGTGCGTGTGCGCTGTTGCGACCTGCGTCTGTCTGCGCAGCCGCGATTGGCCGGAATCAAACATTTGAACCGGCTGGAAAACGTGCTGGCACGGGTGGAATGGAGCGATGCGTCCATCGCGGAAGGGATTTTGCGCGACGCGGACGGGTGCGTGATTTCGGCGACGGCGGCCAATGTGTTTGTCGTGCTTGGCGGACGTCTGGTCACGCCAAAGCTGGATCGCTGCGGCGTTGCCGGCGTCGCGCGGGCGCAAGTGCTGGCGTGGTGCGATGCTATCGACGTGCGGGATTTGGAAATGGATGAATTGATGCGCGCTGATGAAATATTCCTGACCAATGCCGTGCGCGGCATCGTGCCGGTGAAGGCGCTGGATGATCGGCGTTGGCCAGCCGGACCGGTCGCGCGCGAATTGCAGCAGCGCTGGGATGCGCTGTTCGCGGTGGAGCGTGATGCATGAGAATCGCGCGCATCGTCATCGTGTTGCTGGCGCTGATCGGTATCGTGGCCGCCGGCTACTTCTACGCAGACTACACGCGCTTTGCCGACGCGCCGGTCGCGCCATTGCCGAAAGCAGCGACATTTGATGTTGCCCGCGGCACGCTATTGCCGGGCATCGTGCGCGACTTGCAGGGGCTTGGCATCCGCACCGGCGCGCCGTTGTATTGGCGCGTGCTGGCGCGGCAGATGGACGTCGGCGGCAAGCTGCATGCCGGCGAATATGCGCTCGATCCAGGCATCACGCCGCGCGGCTTGCTTGCGAAGATGGCGGCGGGCGATGTCATCCAGCACAAATTCACCATCGTGGAAGGCTGGACGTTTGCGCAATTGCGCGACGCCCTCGCGCAGGATGAAATGATCGAACGCAGTCTTGCCGGACGCACCGATTCCGACATCATGAAGGACCTTGGCTCCGGTGGTGCACCCGCAGAAGGCTGGTTCTTGCCGCAGACCTACCAATTCGTGAAAGGAATGAGCGACCTGGACATCCTGCGCCGCGC
>JAFEFD010000178.1 GCA_018240765.1 Pseudomonadota bacterium
CCGGCTGCGGATGCAGGCTCACGCCCGGGTACAGATGCCATGGCTCATCCAGCGCCGTGCGGCGCTGCGCGATGACACAGGTCTCGGTCGAGCCGAACAATTCGATCACGCGCGTGGCGTACCGCACTTCGACCGCGCGCGCGAGCTTGGCGTCCAGCGGAGCGGTCGCGCTGACGATGGCATCGATTGCGGGCAGGGCGACATCGGAACGCAGCAGCGCGCGCAAGTGGTGTGGCGTTGTCACGAGCACGCGCGGTGCCGGAACTTGCACCAGTGCCTGCGCAATGTCGGCAGGAAAGAACGGGTGCCCGGCGTGGATCGCAGCACGGCTGCGCAGCGGCAGCAGCACGGACAATTCCAGTCCATACATGTGTTGCGGCGGCACGGTTGCGACGATGTTCGGAGCACCGCCGGTACAGACGGCACCGGCGTTGAACGCGCTGCTTGCGCACACCGCGCCCCAGGTTTTCGGATTCGCCTTCGGCATGCCGGTGCTGCCCGAGGTGAACGCGATGGCGACGACGCGGTCCGGCGGCAGCGCCGGCATCGACATGGCGCGGCCGCGCAAGGCTTGCGGCAACACGAATTGCCGTGCCGGTGCCGGGTCGAGCGCGCGTTCAACGAGCACGTAACTGTCGGGATAGGCAGCCAGTGATTCCGCAATCGTCTGCGGCGCGCGTGTTCCGGGCAACAGGTTCGTCTGGCCCGCTGCCGCGGCAGCGCAGAACGCAACGATGAAGCGATAGCGGTCGTCGCACAGGTTCACGACTTGGCGTGCCGACGGCAACCGTGCGGCCAGCGCACCGACGTCGGCCAGGAATTCGTCCGCGGTTACGGCTTTCCCGTTTTGCCATGCAAGGATGCGCGACACGTCCGCATCGGCCAGCAATGGCAATTCAGGTGGCAAAACAGCATGGATTCCAGCGGCCGCAGACACGTTCCCTCCCCCATCAAGTCCGGATCAGCTCCCCGCTGATCGCGTCGCGAATCGGGGTCGGCCGCTCCTGGCCGCCGACCGCGCCGTCGAGAATATAAACGAGTTGATCGCC
>JAFEFD010000179.1 GCA_018240765.1 Pseudomonadota bacterium
TATGCCGACGCGCACGCCGCGGATGAAGCCAAGGCCAAGCTCGCCCTGCTTGGCGTCGTCGCGCGCGTGCAGCCAGTCACCATCAATGGCAAAACCTGGAACCGCATCATGCTCGGCCCCTATGCCGATGCCAGCGCGACCGAAGCGGCAAAGCAATCGCTCGCGGAAAACGGCATCAAGGCGATTCCGATTTCGCGTCGGCCGGGGCAGTAGTCAGGGGCCGTCGAAGCCGTTGGCGAAAATAGTGTCGGTCTGCAGCAACAGGACACGACCGTTCAGATCAACGGCATACAGATTGCCGCTGGCATCGTCGCCGAATGACGACACATTGCCGCCGTTGAGTCCGGTCGCAGCGATCGTGCCATTGCCGCCATCCCAGCTCGCCCCGCCCGGCGTCGCGTAGTAAATGTCACCGGAACAGTTGTCGCTGTAAAAATAGGTGCCGCGCAGCGACTGGCTGGGCCCGCGATAGACGTACCCTCCGATGATGGCGCAACGCCCCCCACTGTGATCCGCTTCGATCACGGGAGCGATGCTGGATGTGGTCGCCGGACACGTCGTGCCGCTGCCCGAAGCCGAGTAGTAATGTCGCCCCTCACACAGATTCCAGCCGTAGTTCCTGCCACCCGTTGACGCAAAGGGCTCGTAGTCGACTTCCTCGTAAAGATTCTGGCCGACATCGCCGATGATCAAATCGTGCGTTTGCGAATCGAAGCTGAAACGAAACGGATTACGCAGGCCGTAATCCCAGATCTCCGCGCATTTGTTGCTCTGGCTGGCGTAGGGATTTGTCGCTGGGATCGCATATTGCGCCGTCTGCCCGACGGTTGCGCCGCACATGTTGGCCGTGGCCACCGCGGTGGTATGACGCACATCCAGGCGCATCATCTTGCCGAGCAGGTAATAGAACGGTCCGTTGCCGCTGGTATTACCACATGTCGCCGGGTTGCCGTCAGCCGCTTTTTTCCAAACGCATTGCGCGAACCCGTTCGGGTCGCCGCCACTGCCGCCGTCGCCCATGCCCCAGTAAAGATAGTTGTCGCCGCCGAACAGGATGTTGCCGCCGTTGTGATTGCTGTAAAGGTCTGGCACGCGCAGCACGATCTGGCTGCTGCCCGCAAACGTGTTGGCGGCAGGATTTGTGGCAACGTAGCGCCGCAACACCTGATCAGGCAGGGCGCCGAGCTTCGGATCGGTCGATGGCGCGGTGTAAGCAATGTAGAACGTGCCGTTGGTGGCGAAATCCGGATCGAAAGCCAATCCAAGCAGGCCTTGTTCGCTGCTTTCGGTAACCGGCAGCGTCAGGTAATTCTGCGACAGCGGATTGCCTTTCGTGTCGAAAATCTTGATCGTGCCGCCCTGCTCGACCACGAACAGGCGCCCGCTGCCGTCGTTCGGACTGCGGACCGCTACGGGACTATTCAGCCCGGCATTGCTGTCCACGATGACATTCAACTCGATGTCCGCCGGTACCTGCGCCGCGACCGACGTGGAAAGGAAAATCAAACCCGCAACCCACCCGAATCGATTCATGGCCGGCTCCGTGTGCAA
>JAFEFD010000017.1 GCA_018240765.1 Pseudomonadota bacterium
AAGCGCCTCGTCCACGACCAGGGCCTGAGTGTGTTCGACATGCGCCATATCGACGAAGTCGGCATGCGCCGCACCATGGAAGCCGCGCTCGCCGGCATGGATGCGAACACGCACTTGCACGTCAGTTTCGACGTGGATTTTCTCGACCCCGACATCGCACCGGGCGTCGGTACCACGGTGCCCGGCGGGCCGAATTACCGCGAGGCGCAACTGGTCATGGAGATGATCGCCGACACCGGCCGCCTGGGCTCGCTCGATATCGTCGAACTCAATCCCGCGCTGGACGAACGCAACAAGACCGCCAAGCTTGCCGTCGACCTGGTCGAAAGCCTGTTCGGCAAGTCGACGTTGATGCGCGAGTGATCAGGGCTCAAAGCCATTTTTGAAGATCGTATCGTCTATCGCCAGACAGCTTGGTGTGTTCGCCGTGATGTAGGGTTGCAGGACAAAACTGACCTGCGTGGGATGGAATTGCAGGACGTTTTGTCCACAGCCGTTGAGGTTGCAGTAGCTCATGATCGTGCCTTTCGGCGAGCCTGGACCACTGGCAGGACAGCTGGTGGTACCCGTGTAGCAGCCTCTACCGGATTCGCCCGCATAGCATTGGTCAATGGTATTGCTCGCGGCGGGCGAGTTTCCGTTACTCGCATTCGTGCAATGGGTATGATCGGCACCGAAATTGTGGCCGATCTCGTGTCCGACGATGCGGGCATTGAACGTCCCGTTTGGATCGATGTTGATGCTGGTACAGACCTTGTTCACGCTGTAACTGCCGACGGTGTCGGTCCCTGATGTGAAACCTTTCTGGCAGTACTGGTTGATCCAGGCAATGCCGGAGGCACTGCAACTGCTGGGGGAGCTGGGGATCGCGCCGGACAACAGGATCGCAAATGAACGCGACACGGGAGCCTCATTGGCTCGCCAGTAGCTGGCGAACAGATCGAGGTCGGACTGACTTGCTGATGAGCTTCCCATTGAGGTATAGGGGTCGCCGACAGAACTCGTACGCAGTATCGTCGTGCCGATCTGCAATTGCACGTTCAGGTCGGTCTGGTACATCGTGTTCATGGTATTGAACATGCTTGCGATCCAGTTGGTCGCGTTGGCTGTGTTGTTCGAGAACAGGCTCGCCATGAACTTGCTGTCGGTGTCTATCGCAATGGTGGCCAGGCGAAGGGCCTGCGTCGATTGCAGTGCGTTTCCGCTGATGGCGGCTCGCAATTGTGTGGTGAGATCGACCGTGGTCGCTGGCGCTGGGGAGACGAGGTTGAGCTGCTGATTTCCACAGCTAGACTGGAATGCATCCGGAGACGGTAGCGTCGATTCGAGAGGGCGAGCTGATATCACGACTCCGCCACCGCTTTCGGACATAGCCTCCAATGTGAAGGCGCCCTGCGGGCCGGAGCCACTACCTTGGACGAAGGTCCCGTCGAACTTGAGTGATATCGCTAGATTGTTCGAAGTGCTGTGGTCGGTGCGACCTTGGAGAAAAACCAGATCGCTCCTCGGCAGTTCTCGCTTGCCCGAGGCGTCCACGACATAGACGTGGGCATCCGGTGCGTAGACTTCCACGCGTTCGAAGCGAATCGTCGTGTCTTGGCCAGAACCCACCGGGAATCCGGTGA
>JAFEFD010000180.1 GCA_018240765.1 Pseudomonadota bacterium
CCCAGGGCGCCTGAGCGCTGGCGCTACGGCGCGCGGTGTAAACTTCGCACGATGACCCGCATCCTTGGCATCGACCCCGGTTCGCAACGCACCGGCATCGGCATCATCGATGCGGATGCGGGCGGCGTGTCGCGGCATGTGTTCCACACCGCGCTGAATCTGCTCGACAACGACACGTTCCCGTTGCGCCTGAAGCAGATTTTCGATGACGTATGTGCACTCATCGCCGAGCACCAGCCGGCCGAGGCGGCGGTGGAGCGCGTGTTCATGGCGCGCAATCCGGATTCGGCGCTCAAACTCGGCCAGGCGCGTGGCGCGGCGATCTGCGCAATCGTGCACAGCGGCCTGCCAGTGACCGAATATGCGGCCAAGGAAATCAAGCAGGCCGTGGTCGGAGGCGGCGGCGCGGACAAGTCCCAGATCCAGCACATGGTTGGCGTGCTGCTCAACATCCCGCGCAAATTGCAGGCCGATGCGGCCGACGCGCTCGCGGTCGCGCTCACGCACGCACACACGCGCGCGAGCATCGAGCGCATCGGAATCCCGCGCACGGCATGGAGAAGGCGCCGATGATCGGTCGGATCAAGGGCATTCTCGTCTCCAAGCAACCGCCCTGGCTGGTGGTCGACGTCGGCGGCGTCGGCTACGAACTCGAGGCGCCGATGTCCACCGTATTCGACCTGCCCGAAACCGGCCGCGAAGTGGCGTTGTTCACGCACTACGCGGTCAAGGAAGACACGGTCGCGTTGTACGGCTTCCTGCGCGAGAACGAGCGCGTGCTGTTTCGCACCGTGCAGAAGGTCAGCGGCATCGGCGCGAAGATCGCGCTCGCGGTGCTGTCGGGCGCTTCCACCGACGAATTCGCGCGCCTGGTCCAGGCCGGCGACATCGCCGCGCTGACGCGCATTCCCGGCATCGGCAAGAAAACCGCCGAGCGCATCGTCGTGGAATTGCGCGATCGCGTCGACGGCATTGCGGCCGTTCCCGGCGCAGGCGTGGTCGTACCGCGTGACGCGCAATCCGAAGCGGTGGTCGCGCTGCAGCAACTGGGCTACAAACCGGCCGAGGCGGCGCGCCTGGCCAAGGAGGCGACCGCGGATGGCGACAGCGCCGAAGCGATCATCCGCAAGGCGCTCAAGGCGGCGCTGCGCTGACGGAGTGGACGATGACACAGACGACCGCAACGCGATCCGAACACATGCGCAAGGCGCTGGCAGGACTTGCCCTGGGCACGCTCGGCGTCGTCTACGGCGACATCGGCACCAGTCCGCTGTACACGGTGCAGGCCACGTTCGGCGCGCAAGGCATCGCGCCCACGCCGGACAACGTGCTCGGCGTGCTTTCCCTGGTGTTCTGGTCGCTGATCCTGGTCGTGTCGGTCAAGTACGCCGGCTTCATCATGCGCGCGGACAACAAGGGCGAAGGCGGCATCATGGCGCTGACCGCGCTGGCCCAGCGCAGCGTCAAGAGCAGCATTCACGCGCGCTGGTGGATCGCCATGCTCGGCCTGTTCGGCGCATCGTTGTTCTTCGGCGACGGCGTGATCACGCCGGCGATGTCGGTGCTGTCGGCAGTGGAAGGCGTCGAAGTAGCCGCGCCCGGATTGCGCCATCTCGTCGTGCCGGTGACGGCGATCATC
>JAFEFD010000181.1 GCA_018240765.1 Pseudomonadota bacterium
CCAATGGTCGTGCTGCGGCGGAGTCAGCCTGCCGTCGATGTAGTTGGCGAGTTTGAGGCGTTCGGACATGCCGTCACTGTAGCGCCAGCGGCGGCTGTGCGAAACAGGGCGAAGGTCACGCAAACAGTTTGCGTTGCACCGGGACGAAACTCTTGCGGTGCGCTGCGCAGGGACCAAGGCGTTCGAGAGCGGCGAAATGCTCGGGCGTCGGGTAGCCCTTGTGCTTGGCGAAGCCGTAGCCGGGATGGATGGTGTCGAGGTCGCACAGGATACGGTCGCGCGTGACTTTCGCGAGGATCGACGCGGCGCCGATCGCGGGCTCGGTGGCGTCGCCATCGACGACGGCACGCGCAGCGCAGCACAAGTCCTTCGGCAGGCGATTGCCGTCGATCAATGCCAATTGCGGCGCGGGAGAAAGCGCGGCGAGCGCGCGCGCCATGCCGAGCAAGGTGGCCTGCAGGATATTGAGCCGGTCGATGTCGGCGACGCCGATCTCGATCACGCTGAAAGCCAGTGCAAACGTGCGGATTTGCGCGTCGAGGAATTCGCGCCGAGCCGCGCTGAGCGTCTTGGAATCGGCGAGTCCATCGATCGGCCGCGAAGGATCCAGGATCACCGCGGCGGCTACGACCGGACCGGCGAGCGGGCCGCGGCCGGCTTCGTCGACACCGGCTACCAATGATTTACCGATGCACGACGTTTCATTCATGGACAGCGTGCAATGTGTCGAATACGTAATTGTCGTAGGAACCCAGCAATGGCTTGTTCGGGCAGTCCAGGTAACGGCCCTGGCAGCGTTCGCGCATCAGCGCGCTGGCCTGGAAGAACGCGTCTTTCGGCACGCCCGCGATGTCCAGGATCAGCGAACCGGCGAAACTGATGTCCAGGGCGGGATAACTGTAGCCGCTGCGCGCCGGCTTGTAGTTGGTCTTGAGCATGAAATAGGTGATGAAGTTGGAATCGGGCACGGATGGCGGCACGATTTTCTGCAACGCCCGGATCGCGCCCTCGAACGATGGCTGGTGATCGCCGAAATGAAACAACAAGGCTGGACGCCCGCTGTCGAGCAGGGTCTTTTCGATGTGCGTAATTGCCGCATCCGATCCAGAAACCCGGTACAGGTAATTGGCGAGATTCAGGTTCAGCCAGTCGTCCAGGTCCTTCGGTTTCCAGCGTCCGGGAAACAGGGGCTTGTCGAACGGCGGCGGCATGGTCTTGTACGGATCCATGTGCGGACCG
>JAFEFD010000182.1 GCA_018240765.1 Pseudomonadota bacterium
ACATGCTGCCGCAAGGCACCGGCACGCAACTGTTCTATCAGTTCAGCTATCTGGACCAGACTGACAACTGGTCCGGTACGGCATCCGCGCCCGCCGCCGCCAACGACGACCAGCACATCCGCACGCTGTACCAAAGCGTCGGCCTGCGCCACATGTTCGGCCGTGACTGGGGATTATCGGTCTCGGTTCCCTACGACCAACGCCACTTCTCGACAGTCGAAGACGACATGCCCAGCGTGATCGATCATGGTCAAATCGGCGATATCCGCATTACCGGCATGTACACCGGATTTTCCGGCGACATGTCCAGCGGCATCATGTTCGGCCTGAAGCTGGCCAATGGCGACTGGAAGGTTCCCGGCTTTGACCGCGACACGCAAATCGGCACCGGCAGCACGGACTTGTTGTTCGGTGGTTACCATCAATTCCGCATCGGCAGCCTGGGCAGCTACTGGAGCGGTTTCGTGCAGGCGCTCGTGGATTCGCCAATCGTCACTCAAGGTGGTTATCGACCCGGTACGGAATTGAATGCCGTGCTCGGCGCTTATCCGAACAGTTGGCAGCTTGCGTCCGGTGTCGAGCTCACGCCCATGCTGCAGGCACTGGGTTCGCTGCGCCGCCAGGATGCCGGCAGCAATGCCGACCCTGACAACACCGGCTATTCGCGCCTGCTTGCGGCGCCCGGACTGGAACTTCGAGTCAAGCGCCTGCGCGTGTTCGCCGATATCGAAGCACCGCTGTGGCAGAACGTGCGCGGCAACCAACTCATCGCGCCGTGGCAGGCGAAGCTGACGATCAGCCTGCACCTGTGACGTCAGCGGATTCAGCGTTTGGATTTTCCGGCGGCTTTCGTTTTCGCCGGCTCGGTTTTCTTCGCATCCGGCCGGTAATCGCCGATCAACGATTTCGCCGGACACACAGAAAATACCGGACAGCGTTTGCAGCCGACGGCAAGTGCCACGGGACAAAGGGTCATGATGTTTACTCCCCGGGGAAGATCGCGACGTGGATTTTGCCGTCCTTGCCCACCCAGCCGCGGAACATGCCCTCGGTATTGAACGGCGTGGCGAACTCGCCATCCGCGCCGAGCACGATCGCGCCGCCATCGCCGCCGAGTTTCGGAATCTCCTTGTTGATCACGTATTCGGCGGCCTCTTTCAGCGGCTGGTGCATTTCGGTCACGCGCATGCAGATCTCGTGCGCCGCCACGGTACGCAAGTAATACTCGCCCCAACCGGTGCCGGATACGGCGCAACCCGCGTTCGCATAGGTGCCGGCGCCGATGATCGGCGAATCGCCGACACGCCCGAAGCGCTTGTCCGTCATGCCGCCGGTGGAAGTGCCCGCTGCCAGATGCCCGGCCTTGTCCAGCGCGACCGCGCCGACCGTGCCGAAGTGGCCTTCCTTCTCGGCATCGGCATGCTGGCCGGCGGCATCCTCCTTCAGCGCCTGCTGCAATTCCTGCCAGCGTTTTTCCGTCCAGAAATACTTCGGATCGACCAGATCGATGCCCTGCGTTTTGGCAAAGTCCTCGGCGCCATCGCCGAACATCAGCACATGCGGCGAGCGCTCCATCACCGCGCGCGCCAGCAGGATCGGATTCTTCACGCGATGCACGTTGGCCACTCCGCCGGCACGCAATGTCGCACCATCCATGATCGAGGCGTCGAGTTCGTTCTTGCCGTCGTGGTTGAACACCGCGCCTTTGCCGGCGTTGAAATGCGGGTCGTCCTCGAGCACCGTGATCGCGGCGGTCACCGCATCAAGCGCCGGCTTGCCCGCTTTGAGTTGCGCGTAACCGTGTTCGAGCGCATTCGTCAAGGCGCCGCGCACTGCCTTTTGCGTGGCCGGATCCATGTCCTTCTTGATCACGCCGGCGCCGCCATGGATGACAAGGACGGGCGTGGCAGCCTGGCTCATGGCACTCACGCCGAAGACGCACAGGACGATGGCAGCGAATTTGTGAAGCATGGGTGCGACCTCCGCGGTGACATGCGTCGATTATGACGCCGCCGGCGGCGCTGGCAAGCGTTGCGGAAAACGGACCGTCGCAGTAGTGCCCGTGCCGACCTCGCTGCGCAGGTCCACCGGCCAGCCGAAACGCTCGGAAAGCCGCCGCACGATGGACAGGCCCACGCCGTGTCCGGCGCTGGCGCTGCGCCCGGCGCGAAAATACGGCTGCCTGGTCTGCGCGATTTCGTCCGC
>JAFEFD010000183.1 GCA_018240765.1 Pseudomonadota bacterium
CGGAATGCCCTGGCTGATCCAGTAGCTGGTATCGGCGCCGGCGAAGATGGGATTTTCGTTGATCGCATCGAAGCCCGTGGAACGCCGGTCATGCGGGTTCTTGTCGCCGCTGGCGTATGCACCGGATACGCGCGCGCGGATCCAGTCGAAATCCATCGACGCTTCGGCAGCGAGAAACCCGGCACGGATGCTTGTCGACGGCTCGACGAAGACGCCGTGGTCCTGGTGGCCGAACGCGCCGTACGCGGAGACGGTCAGGTTGATGCGGCCAAGATGGCCATCGCCGTTGTAGCCCACATAAGCCACGTCGTACTTGCGCGGCAACTGCAGGCCGATCGCAGCCGGGCGCTGGATGAAGCCGTTGGAATCGTAGATCGCGCCGTCGCTGTTGTGGTTGTAGACCACGGTGGCCTGCGAGGTGTAACCCAGCCACGGCCAGTCCTGGCGATACAGGTTGGCGACGAGAATGTCGTCGTGACGCGGCGATTTGGTGACATCGTTCAGGCCGGAATTGACATCCTTTTCCAGGCGGCGGAAGTAGGCGAGGTTGTACTGCCAGCGGTTGTTGTCGCGATTGCCGAACAGGCGAATGCCCGGCTGCGAGTCCTGGAACAGGAAACCGCGGAAATCCGTGGAGAATGGCTGGATGCCGATGCGCAGCGAATCGAAATCGTAGCGCGAGGAGACATCGCGCAGATGCTTGTCGAACCACAGTTCCTGCACGCCAAGAAAGCCGTCGTCGCGGCTGGTGCCCAGGCGCGGATCGATCTGCAGGGCACGGTTCTCGCGCACATTGACGCGGTTGTAATTGAATACGAGCGTTGCCTTGTATTCGGTATCGGGCGGCTTGAACGTGGTGTCGCCCTCGTAATAGTCGACGCTGGCGATGAAGTTCTGCACCAGCAGCAATTGATTGATGCCGCCAAACGCGCCCAGCTCGCCGGGGTTGCCGGTATTCTGCGGTGCAACCGGCGTCGGCACGCTGCGCGGTTCGATGAAGGTGTCGGAAATACCGGTGAGTACTAGGAAATGGTCCTTGCCGTCGATGGGCTTGTCGCCCTTGTACATGTTCTGGTTGTACGGGTCGTACCAGGGAAACTTGAAGCCCAGCGTTTCCATGATGCGCCAACGGTCGGGCACCGGGATGAACGCGCCGGCCTGATCCACCGGCGCCGGCGGCACGCCGTTCGGATTGACGATCTTGAACTCCGGCGGCGGCTCGTAGGGATGGCCGGGACGCCGACGCGGGATTTCCGACTGGCTCGGGTCGTAGGTCGGCGCGGGCAGCACGCCGAACAATTCAAGCAGGTGCGGAATCGTGCTGGCATCCTGTGCGTGAATTTGTGGACTTGTGGAAAATACCGCAAAACCGCAGAGCAGGGCGGTCACGAGGGAAGGACGAAGGCGGAGATTCGCGTTCATGTCATTTCCCATCGCAGACGTTGTCCGCGTTGCTGTCGAGGAAAGGCGACTGCGGGCACTGCACGTAGCGCAGGTGCACGCCTTGTGGCGCAAGCTGGTCCGCGCGCATCGCGGGCGGCGCGTTCGCGATCGTTCCGTTCAGCACCACGCCGGCGTTGTACAGACCGAGGAAGCTGACCATGTCGTCCTGATCCACGCCGTCTCCGGAAACGCCCAATCCGCCAACCAGGGTGCTGCCGCGATAGATCGGCACGCTGCCGGGGAAGACCTGCACGCCGTTCGGCAGATGCGGGCTGGCCGTACACGCTTTTGGCGCCGTGACGGTTCCGAGTGCGGAACCATCCAGCGTCACCGCGAAGCCATTCGGCGGCGCTTGCAGGTACGCGACCAGGTTCAGCGCGACGGCGTTGTAGACGAGATCGAGTTGCAAGCCTTCCTGGAACGGACTCCATTGCGGGTAGGGATGGCTGAACGGCCCGTTCGGATTGCCATCGACGCCATCCGGGAAGAACGGCCGCGACATGTTGCCGCCGGCGCGATCGGTGAACGCGACGTTGCCGGTCAGGGCATCGGGCATGCCGAGGAAGGTGCGAACGGTGCCGACGTAATCGCTGATATTGCTTTGCGCGATGGTGGTGAATGCCGCCTTCTTGTTCGGCACGTCGATGTTGTCGGCGAAATATTTGACCGGTGCCAGCGACTGCAGCACATTCGCTGCGTAGCTGCCGGAATTGAACGCGGCCGTGCGCGCCTTCTGCAGCGATACATCGATGCCGAACACCGGTGCGTCGCGCGTGCGCGCGACGGCGAGCGCGACACCATTGGTATCGACTATGGAAATCGACACGCGCGCCTGGCTGCCTAACGGATTGCGGATCTGCGCACGCGCGCGATTGGCGATCATCAGCGCCTGCTCTTCGATGGTCTGCACCTCGTGCGCGGTCAGCGCATTCGCACCGTCGGTGCCATCCTTCGGCGGATAGCGGTTGTCGCCGTTGCCGTCGTCGAGTACAAAGGCGTCCAATCCCGGATACAGCGTGGTGTCCGGACGTACACCCGAAGCCGTTTGCCCGAACGCGGTGCCAGCGAGGATGGCGCTGCCGTCGAAATAACCCGGCACCTTCATCAGCGCGCCGGTCAACGCGGAGTAGGGTGGCGCGCTTTGCGGGTGCGAAGCCAGGTCTGAATAGCCAACGTCGCTGAAGCGCAGGCTGATGCCGCCGGCGGTGATGGTGTCGGCGCGACGGTCGGCGGGAGCGCCGAAACTGTAGGTGCCGGCCATCGCGATCAACTCGTCGATGTTGCGATCCTTGTCCATCACATTGAGATCGAGGCCGTACACGCCGTCGGCAGCGACGCCGATGCCACCAACCGGAGTTCCACTTTTATACAATGGGAATCCGCCCGGATCGGCGGAAAGCCCGAGCGGCGAATTGTGCGGACCGACGCCGGTTCCCGACGTGAAATGGGTTGCCAGGTCCGAGCAGGGCAGTTGCGAGAACTGCACGCCGAACAGCGGGCCGGCCGGCGTGCCGAGAACGCCGGGATTGAAATGCTCCTGCACGATCTGGCTGGCGGTACGCGTCGAGAACGCGTTGCCTTCGCTGGACAGGTAGGCACCGGTGACGGCTTTGGCGATGGCGGCGAGCTCGCCCGGAACTTTCAGGCCTTCCAGTCCGCCGGTCACGTTGCGGCCAGAGGTGATGGTCACGGTGTCCGGCGCGCCATTCATTTTGTATACCGCGAGCACGTTGCCGACGCGATCGACCACGGCGATGACCGCTGGCTTGCCTTGCGCTTGTGCTTCGGCGGCGGCCTGTGCGATCGCCGTTTGTACGTCGGATGCGCTCAGGAAGGTCTGCGCATTGGCGCAGGATCCGGTGCAGCCGGAATCCGGCGTGGATTGCGGTGGCGGCGGCGCGGTACCTTCGGTGCTGGCCGAATTGCTGCCACCGCCACAGCCAGTGAGTGCCGCCATGGCAATCGCCAGCCACAAAATCCTGTTTGCGCGCATCGCTCTTCTCCCCAAGCGCGGTGCCTAGCGCCACGCTGCCTCAGCCGCGACGCTGCCTGTTCCCCTGTTCCGCGATCATAACCCAAGGTCGGGTCACAACGTACCCATCTTCAGCGTTGCCGACTGGTGATAGGCGTGGCAGGCAATGCAGGTGGTTGGCACCTTGTCCCTGGACTTTGCCCCGCCATGGCAGGTTCGGCAGTTGTCGATGCCGGGAATCAGCAAGTCACTGGATTGCGTGGATTTCGGTGCACCGCCGTGGCAATCCTCGCATTTGACCGTGGTGTGCTTGGCGTGGGTGAACTTGGCATCTGCGTACCACACGCCGGACACGCGCACCGGGGCCACATGCCAGGTGTCGTCAGGGGTTCGCGGCGGGGTGACCTTGTGGCAGGTGCTGCAGGCCTTGCCGGTGAACAGGCTGTCGGTCGCTTCGCTGGCGCGCTGGCGCGCCCAGGCGAGCGCTTCCTGCTGCTGTTGTTGCGACAACGGCGGCGATCCGGGCCGGCGGCGCTGCTGCACGATGTCCGGGGAGCGCGCATCCGCATAGCCGCCTTCGAGCGCGACCTTCGCGTAATACTCGTTGAGCGTGTAGGCGACGGCGGCGACCTTGCCGTGCGGCACTTCGCGGTCCGGAGCGAGCGTATCGAAGCCGAGCTTGTGGCAGTCGTGGCACATGGCGTCGAAGTTCACCGGGCGCATCTTCGCGCCGCCGGCTTCCGGCATGTGGCAGGTCGCACAAGTGAGTGTGCGATGGCCGCTCGGTGTGTTCAGACCATCCGGCTTCAGGTGTTTTTCGTGGTTGAACTTGAGGCCGGAGTCCTCCTTCAGGTTCGCGGCCCAGGTCGTGCGCAGCGGTGCGAATTTTCCGTTCGCGTCCCATTCGGGCAGGCTGACCTTGAATTCGGGATGGTTGGTGCCGAAGTCGCCGACATCGACGAACGTGCTGGCATCTCTGGTACGCGCTTTCAGGTCAATGTGGCAATCCGAACACAGGCGTTGGTCGGTGCGGATCAATCCGCGGATTCCTTCATGATCCTGGTGGCAGCTGCGGCACTGCGCGTTGCCGAGTTGCGGCAGGTTGAACTTGGCAGGATCGGCATGCGCGGCGGTGCTTGCATGGCAGGCCAGGCAGGCCTTGTCACGCACGGTCAGGAATGCGGTCTGGTGGCATTTCGTGCAATCGCCGGCGAAAAAATGATGCGCCGAATCGAGCGTGCCGGGATTCCAGCTTTGCGTGCTTGGCAGCAGCGGCACGCGGCGCAGCATTGCGCCGAAACCGGGAACGAAATGCCCGATCATCGGCAGGATCAGGGCGAACACCAGGATCGCCATGAACAGGATCCACGACGGCCGCCGCTTGCGCAGGCCGGTCTGGGCCAATCGGGTCGGCTTGGCGCGCTGTTCGACTTCGGCCTTCTGCTCACCTTTGTCGAGTGTGGAAACTTCCACGGCGCCGTCATAGTCCTGCGGCGCCGCGAGCAGGGTCAGGCGCGTGTTGCCGATGGCGACGATGGCGCCTGGCCCGACCGTGGTGGTGTAGGTAATCGCGTCGTCGACGCGGATGCCGGCGAGGATCAGCGATTCGACCTTGTACTGGCCGCTGGCGAGCAGGGTGACGCGCGCATGGTTGAGCGCTGCGCGCAGGTCCGGCAGGAAGATGGCCTGGTCCGCGGCGCGGCCGATGCTGAGCACGTCGCCGTAGTGGACGTCTTCCTCGTAGGAGACGGCGCCCTTTCCCTTCTTCAATACTCGGCGGATCAGCCAGCGCATGTGAGTCGCTTACCAGTAAAAAAATGATGAGACGATGTGCGCGATCAGTGCCGCCAGCAGCGCGAACGACAGCGGCACGTGGATGTACAGCCAGATTTCCATCAGCGCCTGATATTGAATGTCGCGCGCGACCTTGGAGGCCAGGCCCTTCTTGCGCGAGATCAGGTCGATCAGGTTGCGCATCGCCTCGCCCTGCTTGTCGGTCGCACGACCGGCCAGGTAATCGACCATCGCGAACATGGTCGGCATTTCCGTGGTCTTCATCTCGCTGCGCTTGTCGCGCTCGGCCAGCGCCGCATGCAGCGAATCGAGGGCGAGATCGGAACCGTCGTGTGCGCGCAGTTGCGTCCACACGCCGCCACCGAGTTTCGTGTTCTGGATCGAGCGCAGCACCACAGCATGGATCTTCGGGTCGATGCCATCGGCCAGCGCCAGTGCGTTCTGGTCGATTTCGGCGACCTCGTCGAGCATTGCGGCGCGCGTCGCGCTTTCCCGGTTGCGCGTCATCAGGTTCGGATAGCGCAAGTAAACATAGACGCCGAAAAAGCCGGAAAAAATCACGATCAGCATCAGCACGAAGGCGAGCATGTGGATGTTCCAGCCGAACTGGAAACCCATGTGCAACAGTACGATCAGGATGAGCGACGTGCCCAGGTAGATGTGTGCCGACAACCAGCCGCGCAGGGTTCCGGGGCTGTTGCGATAGCTGCGCTTGCGCATGCCGAACAGCATCAGCCAGACGATCAGCGCGGCAGCGATGGTGCCCAGCGTGTAGCCCAGCCAGGTGCCGCCGTTGGGCGGGCCGCCGGGATCGTACAGGTTGTAGGCAATCAGCGATGCGGCCGACAGCCCGAGCGCGATCCACAGATAGCGCGAACGGGCGTAAGTGAGGATGGAATCGTGGCCGGCCATCAGTTTCGGGACTGCGCATAAGCCGGGAATTCTTCCGGCGAAATGCGGATCGCCGCACCGGTCGGGCAGGAGCGCACGCAGGCCGGGCCGCCGCCCACGTCCTTGCACATGTCGCACTTGACCGCTTTCTTGATCTCGCCGGCGGCGTGTTCGTGGCTGTCGTGCGGCGCTTCGCCGGGACCGGGCCCGCGGCCGAACAGCAACCACTGGATGAGTCCCGGTTTCTTCGGCGGCTTGTACGCCATGTGGATCACGCCGTACGGGCAATTGCGCTCGCAGTTGCCGCAGCCGATGCAGTTGTCGGCGATGAACACCTCGCCGTTCGGCGCGCGATGGATCGCGTCGGGCGGGCAGTCCTTCATGCAGTGCGGATGCTCGCAATGCCGGCACGAGGTCGGCACGTGCACGCTGGCGAAGGTCGGGCCGGCTTCGCGGTCCAGGCGTGAGGTGCCGCCGTGGGTTTCGGCGCAGGCTTTTTCGCAGTTGTCGCAACGTACGCACAGCGATTCGTCGATCAGCAGGATGTCGGTCGCTTCGCCCGCGCCCTGCGCGAGCAGGAACGAGATAATGTCGCCGCCGCTCGGCATCGCCTGCATGGCCAGGTTTGCCGCGGTGCGCTGGCGGTATTCGGATTGCAGGCGCAGGCGCAGCACCGGAATGCGGTTGACCAGTTTCTTGAACGATTCGCCGTCCAGGCGCACGGTTTCGCTCGCGATCGCCGCGCGCGCGGTGGCCGAGCGCCGCGATTCGCCCATCAGCGCCATTTCGCCGACGTAGTTGCCGGCCGGCACGTAGGACAACACCACATCCTTGCCGCCGATGTTGCGCGAGATGGTCAGCGAGCCGACGCGCACCAGGTGCAGGCAGTCGCCGGTCTCGCCCTCGTTGAACAACACGTCGCCGGCCTTGAAGCGCTCGAGTCGCGAATTGGCGACGACGTCGGCAAGCTGATCCGCGGATGCTTCCGGCGCGAAGCGTGATTGCAGTGCACGCAGGATGAACACTTCGTCGATGTGGCGCTTGACCGATTCGACCGAGGCGATCAGCCGGTTCATCGATCGCCGCGGCGTCTCGATCAGCACGCAGTTCGCGCCGGCCAGCACCGTTGCGGAGCGACGGCGGCCGGAAATCAGGCTCATCTCGCCGAAAAATTCGCCACGTCGCAGCGTGATCGTCTTGTCCGGACCGACCACGATTTTCACGTCGCCTTCGGCAATGCTGAAAAAGGTGTTCGTGTAGTCGTTCAGCGCGAAGATCGTCTCCCCAGGCGCCGGCGTGCGGATATCCGAATCGAGCATGAACTCGCGCAATTGCAGTGGCGTGATGCCGGCCAGCAGGGGTACGTTTTTCTGGATCCGCGCCAGCGCCTCGTCGACGGAACGAAAGCCCGGCATCTTCGCGAACTTGGCCTTGAGCAGCGGCTCGTCGGCCGGCTCGACCTTGTTGCCGAGGATGTATTCGATGACCTCGTAGCCCTGGTTCATCGCCTGCTTGATCAGCGGATAGCCGCCGAGCGCGCCGACGATGTACAGGCCTTTCACGTTGGATTCGTACTGCGAACTGATCGCCGGCACCGCGGCCGGGTCCTTGTTTGGAAACACGACACCGCAGCCTTCGACGAAACCGCGCGGCGCGGTCGCGCCCAGGCGCGCGATGATGCGGTCGATGAGGATCTGCGCCTTGCCGCCGGCGGTATTGAGGATCAGGCGCCCCGGTTTGCGCCCGACGCTGAGCGCATCCACGCGTTCGGGCGCGGAGTTGTAGTAGCACTCGATGCGGCCGTCGTCGATGGCTTTGAGGATGGCCTGCTCGTTGCCTTTCTTGGCGCGCGCGAATTCGTCCTTGCGGTTGACGATGACGACATTGTTCTGTTTCGCCAGGGCCACGGCGTTTTCGATCGCCGCGTCGCCGGCGCCGACCACGACGATGGTTTCGCCGGAGTATTCGTCGGGATCGTCGAGCTGGTATTGCACGAATGGCAGATCCTCGCCGGGGCAGCCAAGCTTGCGGATATTGCCCTGCAGGCCGATGCCCATCACCACGAAATCCGCGGC
>JAFEFD010000184.1 GCA_018240765.1 Pseudomonadota bacterium
CCGGCGATCCACCCGAGGACACGTTGTACAAGGTGAATGTAAAGGTCTGGTTGCTGTTGTTGACCAGGCCGCTGCCCGAGGTCAACTGTCCCTGATAGCTGAAGGCGTAACCTTGCGGATCGGCTGCAGCTTGGTTACCGATCGTGGATGCGCCGAGCGCCAGCGCGATCAACGCGCACAATTGCTTGCGGTTCATTGTTTGCAGTCCTCGAAGCCGTCGAAAAAGATTTGATCCCTGTTCGCGATCGGTGCCGCGGACCAGAAACCGCTGAACAACGTGTAGGTCGAACCCATCGTGATGCCCGGCGTAACCGTGGCCTGTGCGGTCGTGCCGGACAGCCGGTAGCAGGGATTGCGCGATCGCACGACGCCGCCGGATGCAATGGCGTGCCAATTGATATCGTAGGGACCACCCGCCTGCGCACTGATGCCCGAGGCGGGAAGCACGGCAGCGCCCGCCACAACGGCCAAAAAACTGCCAACGCGCCACAACCGTGCCACGCGCAATGGCACGCTCAATTGCCTGATCTGCATTGCTTTTCCCTTGTTGAATCCCCGGCCCAGCAGCGAATTCGTAGCTAGTCTAATGATGGCCCCAAGCCGAGACTTGTAATCTATTACTGTAAAAAATTACAGTCATTTGTTACTAAGCAAAATCAATGCCAATTACGGGCAAGCCGGGGCCAGTGGGATGACTTGGTCGGATTGGGAGGGTCAATTTACGACGACGAGAGCAGGCGCTCATGCGTCAAATGGTGCACGGCGCGCTGACAGTCGCTTCCGGCGGATTAATCGAGCAAGCCCAGTGACATGGCCGTGGCTACGGCTTGGGTTTTGTTCGCAACCCGCAGCTTGAGTAGCAGGTTTGTGACGTGATAGGTCACCGCTCGCACGGTAATACCGAGTTCCGTTGCGGTTTCCGAGGACGTTTTTCCGGCCGCCGTCAATCGCAACACATCGCGTTCGCGCTCGGAAATTTCGACCTGCGTGTGCGCCGGATCGGGCGGTCTGGCTATACGATCCGCGTCTTCGACCGGCGTGTTCAGCCATGCGTCCAGCGTAACCTGGGCTTCTGCCAGCAGACTGTCGCATTGTTGCGTCAGCGTGCTTGCGGCGTCGCGCAACTTATCTTCCGGCAGCAACGATGCCGCCGCGATCAAGTGAATCAGACGGTGCGCCCCGAAACTGCGCGCCACACCATCGAGAGCCTTGATGCGTTCGCGCCATGAACCGATGTCGTCGCCAGTGACGCTCTTGAGCTGGTCGATGCATTGCCAAGCGTCTGCCAGAGCCTGCTCGACGAAACGCCGCAGCAGCGCCGCGCCAAGGTTCGCGCGCATCTGCTCAAGCAAGCCGACGTCGATCGGTGCACCTTCGCAGGGCTCGATTTCCCATCCGCGAGCTTCGCCAATTGCCGTTGCCAGGGTCGCCAGCAAATTGGCACGGGTAATGGGTTTTTCCAGAATGTGCCGCATCCGGAGCGGCTTGGCACGCTCGAGCAGTTCCGGCGTGACGCCACTGGTCATACCCAGGACCGGCGGCAGTGCCATGCCCTGCCAATCGCGCAAAAGCTGCAGAGCGGGAATGTCGGGCAAATTCAAGTCGAGCAAAAGCAGATCGTAGGGCGCGGCCGCGATCGCCGCCATGGCGCCTTTGCCGGAATGCGATTCGTCCACTCGATAACCGGCATGTTCCAGGATCGCGCGCACCAGCATTGTGGTACTGGGCTGATCGTCGACGACCAGTGCCCGCCGTTTGGCGTCAGCGTTTGCAAATGCATGTGGCATCGCCGCTCAGTTTAGGAATCCCGAGCGCCATTGTCGAATCCGGAACGAACCAGCGCCGCGGATTTTGCGTACATGCCTGCAATCGGATGCACGGGATCCGCATGCTGCTGGTCGGCGCATCACCGATAGGACGGATACAGCTCGGGCAATGGCGATGCCGGCTCGCCACGTCCCATGCGCGCGCCAACCGCCGGCCCATGCGCAAAGAGCCGCGCAAGGTCGGTGAACGACACTTCGCCTGATTTTCCCGCGCCATAGGCCGCACGTTCGAGATCGGCGATTGCAATCGCTTGGCCGGAATCGGATACGGCCTGCCGCAGTTCTCCGAGATTGCGCAATTGCGGACGCGTCAGCCGCGCCCACGCCAGCAAAGCTCGGGCCGTGGCGTTCGCGTCCTCGCGTTTGCAAGCATCGGCAAAAGCACGCCGGACACGCGGCGAATCCTGCGGCTCGCGCGATGATGGTGTCGCAGGCGGCTGTTTGCGCCGCTGTGCGACAAGCCAAACGATCCAGGCGATCAGCGTCGCCATCCACAACGCGAGCGCAACGAATGCCAGCGAACGCCACAGGCGAAGCTCGGCCGTATCCGCAACGATCGGCGCCGGCGCGCTATTCATCGCGGCTGGCGCCGGAGATTGCGAGGTCGGCGCAGGTTGAGTTTGGGATGGCGCAGTTGGTGTGGCATTGGCCACGGCAGGCAATACGTTCAGCGTGATTGCGGGCAATTGCGCGGTCTGCGCATTGTCGTGCGCGGTGTCCCACCAGGTCACGCTGATCGGCGGCAGGGACAAGGGGCCGGCCCGGTTCGGCACGATCGCAAACTTGCGCTCGCGCACGCCGTACAGCCACTGGCCGTCGTCCTTGTCCTGGGTGACGGGTTTGTCCGGGTAGATGTCTGCGCCGTCGATCTTTGGCAATTCCAGTTTCGGCAACTGCTCGAAACCCAGGCCCTGCGCTTCCAGCCGCAAGGTAAGCGTCAGCGGTTCGCCGACCTGCGCATGCGTCGTGGCGTCGATGCCGGTGGCGGTCAGCGACATCGAACGCGCCGGCAGCCAGGTGTCAGTTCCCGAGGCAGCCGGACGCGGCCGCACGTTGAG
>JAFEFD010000185.1 GCA_018240765.1 Pseudomonadota bacterium
AATCTATTCTTCGTGTGATGATTGTTTCCAGCCTGATTCTTGTGGTCATGAATAAGCGGTTTGCCCTGTATGGAATGTGGGCTGCGATTTCCGCGCTGGTAGCGACACACTACTTGGCATTCTTCTTGGATCTCCCGTTTCGCTTCTTGGAAGGTAGACACCCGCTCTCATATCTAAAGGGCTTCATCATTCCCACCGTGATTACGCTCTTGTACTTCTCCATGAGCTCTCGGGGAAGTTCCCGCAAGTCAAATTCCGCAGGCGAGGCCTAACCCGTCGTTGGAGGCGTGGCCGCGGTGCGGTCACGGTCTGCCTGCGAGCAACTCATCCAGCTGCGCGAACTGTTCGGGCAGGCCTTCCGCCGAACCGGCGAGGGCTTCCTCGAGGGCGGCTGTCGTGGGGTAGAGTTCGTGCAGGGTGACCAGCGTCTTGCCGGCGCGTTCTTCAAACGTCACCGTGGTCGCGGCGCCCTGATCGCTTTCTTCGTTCGTCCACACGATGCGCTTGTGCGGCGTCACTTCCTGGTACGTGCCGAAGAATGCCATCGGTTGATCGAAGGCCGGATGACGGAACACGAGGCGATACGTGCCCCCGGTGCGAATATCCATGTCGCAGGAAACCAGCGACATGCCCGCCGACTTCGGAATCCACCAACGCTGGAACAATTCGGGTTTGCTCCACGCCTCGAAGACGATATGCGTCGGTGCATCGAACGTTCGCGTGACGAGGAGTTCGCGGTCGGACTTGCGTACCACGGCGGTGCGGTTCGTGGCAGCGGGACTACCTTCTTTTGTTACGGGCATTTGCCTTCTCCTTGTGGTTCAAGTCTTTGACAATCTCGTCCAGCGCATGAGTTTTCAGTCGTCGATACGCACCAGTTTCATGCGCCCGCCGGCACCGGCCTTGATCGTCACCTGATTTTTCCGGCAGCCGAATTTTTCGGCGATCAACGCAATCAGTTCCGCATTCGCCTTGCCGTCGACCGGCGGCGATTTGATTTGCGCGAGCCAGCCGTCGTCGATTTGCTCGAGCGAACTTGTGCGCGAGTTGGGTTTCACTTTCACCGACAAGGTTTTCATGGCCGCGCGGCGAGCGTGCGCAACAGGTTTTGCGCTGCGCCCAGGCGCTCCGCCGCGCCGGGCAGTGGCATGCGGATCTTCAGCTTGTCCTGTCCGTCCAGCGCGTAGGTTTTCGGCTGCGTCTGGATCAGCTTGATGATGGTCATGGGTTCGATCGGCGGATTCGGCTTGAACACGATGCGTCCGCCGTTTTCGCCGAGTTCGAGCTTGCGGATGCCGAGCGCATTCGCGCCGAGTTTCAGCGCGGCCGCGGCGAACAGGTTCTTGACGCTATCCGGAAGCAACCCGAATCTGTCGATCATCTCCACTTGCAGTTCGCGCAACGCATCCGTGTCGCGCGCACTTGCGATGCGCTTGTACAGGGTCAGGCGCGCATGCACGTCGGCGAGGTAATCGTCGGGAATCAGCGCGGGCATGTGCAGTTCGACTTCGGCATCGTGTTCGCTGGTCAGGTCGAAATCCGGCACCTTGCCCGATTTGAGCGCACGCACGGCGCGATCCAGCAATTCGGAATACAGCGCGAATCCGATTTCCTCGATCTGGCCGGATTGTTCCTCGCCGAGCAGTTCACCCGCGCCGCGGATTTCCAGATCGTGCGTGGCGAGCGTGAAGCCGGCGCCGAGTTCTTCCATTGCGGCGATGGCGTCCAGACGTTTCTCCGCATCCGCGGTGAGGGCGCGCTTGTCGGGCACGATCAGGTAGGCGTAAGCGCGATGATGGGAGCGGCCGACACGGCCGCGCAATTGGTGCAGCTGGGCGAGGCCGAAGCGGTCGGCGCGGTCGATCAGGATGGTGTTCGCGCTGGGCACGTCGATGCCGGATTCGATGATGGTCGTGCACACCAGTACGTTGAAACGCTGGCGGTAGAAGTCGAGCATGACCTGTTCGAGTTCGCGTTCGGGCATTTGGCCATGGGCGATGCGGATGCGTGCGTCCGGGATCAATTCGCTCAAGTCGCGCGCGGTGCGTTCGATGCTGTCGACGGCATTGTGCAAAAAGTATACTTGACCGCCGCGCCCGAGTTCGCGCTGGAACGCTTCGCGCACCGTGGCGGCATCGTATGGCGTGACGAAAGTCTTCACCGCGAGGCGATGCTCCGGCGGCGTGGCAATGATGGACAGGT
>JAFEFD010000186.1 GCA_018240765.1 Pseudomonadota bacterium
AGCGTCAACATGCGGTGATTGCGAAACGTCCGATTGACCTTCATGCCTGACTCTCCACAAGAAAATGAACGCGTCGGCCCTGCGCAGGGCGGACGCGCGCAAAAAACCACGACGAGGAATTTCGAAATTCGTACCGCGAACCCCAGCGTCCACGGCACCCCAGTGACAGCATCCCCACGACAAAACTGGCCGCAGGTTTAGCACGCCCGGACAGGGGGCACAATTATGGGTTTTTTATACGTCCGCAATGCCGATTCGCCATTTACGCAGTTCACCGCATTGCGGTGCGCGTTGCAATTCGCACAAGATCGAATTGCGACACACCCGCCGGAAAATCGAAAAAAAAAGGGGCGCTTGCGCGCCCCTGGCAAAGACATGCCCCGCGAAATCGCGAGGATGATTTTTTCGCCTACTGCGCCGCGTTCACCTGAACCGGCAACACCGGTGTAACCGGGTCGTTGCTGCCCAGACACAGGTACGCGGTTGCGTTGCTTCCTCCAAGCGGGGCGGTCGCGGTGACCGTCAACTGTGCGCTTGACGTACCGGCCAAATTCAACGGGAATGTCGCTGCGCTCAGCCAGGACGGCGTCGGTGCGGCGCATGTTACCGACGTCGTCAAGTTCATCGCCAATCCGGCACCTGTGGTCGGGTCGATTGAGTTCCATGCCGGGCTCGCCTGCTGCGGCGCGATGCTCACCGCCGACTTCGTGCCGGCAGAACCGTTGGTGCTGGTTAGCCAATACCAGAAATTAGTGCATCCGCTTCCGCCATCCGCACACGCCATGGTCGGATACACGACCAGCCAGTAATGGCCAGCGGGCAGCGCCGTATGCAAATTGGCCGTGAGCATGTTTATGCTGATCTGCGCCCCATAGGTGCCGCCGGTCAGGTCCACGCCGGGTGCATTTGGCGCGAGATTGGCCGAGAACACGGCAGCACCACCCGTATCCGGATCACTGCTTGGCACGCCGCCGGCATCGCTGTAAATGCGCAGGCTGATTTGCGTGGCCAATCCACCGACTCCTCCCAGCGGCGCATTCGCAAACCCCGGCGCAGCGATCTGGCTGATGTCCACGGGCGTATTGCCGGTGATGTAGAAGTCATCGGCGGCGAAGTAATCCGTGTCGCCGCTGGCCAGCCCAGTGTATTTCGTGCTCGTATATCCGTAGTTGTCCGTGCTTGGCTGATTCGCCCACACGAAGGGCACAGTGCCCGTGCTGGTCTGGGTAACGTTAAGTGTCGGCCCACCGACGTTGAAGACATTCAATGTCGAATTCGCCGAGGTCGTGGCCACGCCGGTGATCGATAGAGGATTCGGCGCTGCGGCAATGGTCGGCGGCGGTACCGAAACCGCAACCGTCAAATGCAACGGCGGCAACGTGGCGACATTCGGCGTGAGCGTCACTTCGGCGAAGTGGAAGCTGCCATCGGATGGCAACGCCGACGAATCCACGGTGAACGTGACCGGCAGCCGCGCCGGTGCGACCCCAATCGTGAAGGTCGACGGCGACACTGTCACGGTATTGATGCCCGGATTCGGCCCGTTAGCCACGCTGGCGATCCAGGTCACCGCCTGGTTCTGCGTGCTGGTGAACTTGCGCGAGAACGTACACGAATAGATGCAGTTTGCATTCTGCATGCTGGCAATATTGAGCGTGGTTGGATCTCCGCCAATGGCCGGATCTGCATTCGCGAAATTCAGACCGGTCTCGTTCAGCACCAAGCCGGCCTGGCTGGCGATGAAATCCTGCAAGCGGCCCGAACCGCGATCGAAATAATCGCTCGGCGTGGTGCCATCGGGTTTGGTCAGCCCCGCTTCCTTGCCGGTCATCATCAGCGCCGACTTCGCCTCCGCCGGCGTCCAGCCCGGATGCAGTCCCAGCAGCAACGCGCCTGACCCGGTGGTATGCGGTGTGGCCATCGAAGTACCATCATACAAGGCGACGAGGTTCGGTCCGTTCGATGTACCGTCGTTGGCAACTGCCGCAAGGATGTTCACGCCCGGCGCTTGCACGTCCGGCTTGATCACGTCGAAGTACGCCGGCCCCAACAGGCTGAAGTCGGCAAGAACATCCGGTTGCGTCGGCAGACGCGATGCCGGATAGGCCACATTGGCCGTCGTCGTCGGATTGCTGCCGAGGAACGTGGCCATCTGCGTGCCAAGGATCTGGTCCGTGGTCCACACCGGTATCGTCTGGTTCGCGCCGCTGAGGACGTTGCCGACGATCACCACCGCAGTAGCGCCGGCAATTCTGGCGTTGCCGGCCCGGGTATTCGTGCCGCATTGGCCGCTGGTCCAGGTGATGACTGCGATCGCTCCGCTGAATGTATTGGCGGGATAAGCGCTGCAACCATCGGTCGGTGAGTTGAAGGTTGGGCTCACCTTGATCGCGGAATTACTCATCGGCGCGCTCAATCCGGTGCCGCTCACGGCCGGCGTCAACGGTATCGGGCCTGGCGCACCGCTGGCATTCAACGTGAGCAAGAAACCGATCGCCCCGCCGGTATGCGTGCCGGCCGCGACCGTGGTGACCCACGGCTCGAGGTGGTTGGCCGATCCAGGCAGTGGCGGCGCGCTGGTTTGCGTGTTACCCGCCGCGGCAGCAACGAAAATCCCCGCATCCGCCGCCGAATTGAAAGCGAGCGAAGTCGAATCGTTCCATGGACTTGTACCTCCGCCGATCGAGAAATTGAGCGCATCGACGACACCGTCGGCGATGGCCTGATCCACCGATGCCGTAGTGGCGGCACTGGAGCATTGCACATTCGGATCCGGCGAGCAGGCGTAATAAATGACGAGATTCGCGTGCGGGGCAACGCCCGTGATGGCCGCGGTATAGCCATCCAGCGTCGCCATGCGGGCATCGCCCGCCGCGGTACTCGCGGTATGGCTGCCATGACCTTGCGTGTCCTCCACGGAATATTGGCTCGGACATGTGCCCGAGCAACTTCCGGTCAGATCTACCATGTCGTAGGCGCCAATGACCTTGTCATTGCAACCGGCGTCACTGATGCCCGTAGCGCCGCCGCCCAAGCTGCATTGGCCGAGAAAGTTGCCGGTGCCAAGCGGATTATGTACGGTATACCCATGCATGTCGGTAGGCTGGAACGACGGACTCAGGCTGTTGTAGCCGGTATCGATGTCGCCGACGACCATGCCGTCGCCGCGGAAACCGGGCGTGCCGTCGAAGCCATTGGCGAAGATCGAGTCTTGTCCGGCGGGTGCGCCCCACCACAGCGAGGACGCGCCGATGAAGCCCGGGCCGATATCCGTAACCAGGGGCTGCGGCCGGCTGCGTTCGACGGCGACGACGCCGGCTACGGCGGAGACCGCCTTGGCCTGAGCGGGGGTCAGCTGGAGCAGCGCCGCATTCAGGGCATGCTGCATGGTGTACTGCGGCTTGATCGCCGACATGCCCAAAGCGTTGGCGATTGACGTCAAATGTGTCTGCTGTTGCGTGCGAAGAAACTGGACATACGATTTCGCCGGCACGCTGTTCACATCAAGGCGGTTGCGGCCGTTGGCGAAGGTCTTGAAGGGAATGGCGGAAATTCCGCTCACGCCGTTTTTCGGGTTACTCGCAATCGCCTCGTTGTAGAGTGCCAATGGCGGCTCGACAAAGCGCACGATATACAAAGCCGGGGCAGTTGCATTGGCAATGCTGCCGATGGCCGGGCGATTGAAGGTTGCCGCGCCGGTTGAAATGGCCGAATCGGCATTGGCTTGCGCTGCGTCAAGGCCGGTGCTGACGACCACGGAAGCGATGGTTGCCGCGAGAATGCGCGGCCGCAACCTGGAATGGAAATTCATCTGTTTCTCCTGGAGGCAAGACGTCAATACACGTTCAAGCGTGTTCGCCTGACTATGTCGACTCCCCCAGGAGCGGCTGCACCCACGACTGCAGCTTGACCATCATCAGCGAGCGGTGAAGGGTATTCTTCCCCGGCCCTGCTTGCAATCGCCCCCAGACATGCCCTGTCGCAATCCCGGAGAACCCCCATGACCCGCCAAAAAATGCCTCGAAATGGCACCCTAGCCTGCATCGGCATCGGCATCACCCTGGGTTCGCACCTGACGCCGCTGGCACGCAGCCATCTCCAGCAAGCCGATGTCGTGTTCCTGGCCGCGTCAGATGGCATCGTCGAGAAGTGGATCGAATCACTGCATCCGGACGTGCGCAGCCTGCAACCGTATTACGCCGCGGAAAAATCACGCAAGAAAACCTATCGCGAGATGGTCAACGCCATACTGGCGGAAGTTCGGGCCGGGAAAAAAGTCTGCGCCGCGTTCTACGGTCACCCTGGCGTATTCGCATGGGCGCCGCACGAGGCGATTCGCATCGCGCGCAAGGAGGGCTTCGACGCCCGCATGGAACCGGGGATTTCCGCCGAGGATTGCCTGTACGCCGATCTTGGCATGGACCCGGGCGCGGTCGGTTGTCAGCACTACGAAGCCAGCCAGTTGCTCTATTACAAACGCCGCATCGATGCCAGCGCATACCTGATCCTGTGGCAGGTCGGCGCGATGGGCGACGGTGGACGCGGCAGCGCGCAGGCGACGACAAATGCCGCGTATCGTGAAATCCTGATCGAGCGGCTGGCGCGGGATTATCCCCTCGCGCACCGCATCATCGTCTACCGCGCCGCGACCTTGCCGATCGACGCGCCGCGGATCGAGCGCATCGCGCTGCGCCGGCTCGCCAGCATCGACATCGAAGTGGCGGACACGGTTGTGATTCCGCCGGCGCGCAAACTCGATCCGGACGTAAAGACGCTTGCACGCCTGGACCGATTGGCACGAACGCAGGCGTGATCCTCACCGCGCGCCTGCGCCTGCGCGCGCAGACGCTACGCGACCATGACCTGTTCCGGGCGCTGTACCGTGACGCCGCAACAATGCGTCATATCGGCAAGCCGCTGTCGAGAGCGGGTGCGCACGCGAGCCTGCGCGCGACAGTGGCGACCACGCGCAAACGCCATGGATTGCACTTCTTCGTGATTGCCGAACGCAAGTCCCGGCGCGGCATTGGTTTGTGTTCGCTGCGCCCGATCGCCTGGGATGCTTGCGGCGTCGAGGCCGGGCTCATGTTGCTGCCCGCCGCAGGCAGGCGCGGCTATGCGCGCGAGGCGCTCGCCGCCTTGATCGAGGTGGCATTTTTCCAATTGCGCGCCAGCGCGGTTTGGGTGCAATATCGGCGTGCCAACACAGCGGCAGGCAGGCTCTGCGACGCAACAGGTTTTCGCAGGGACGCTTCGCAGCTCGGCGGCACGAAAATCCGCCGATGTGTCAGGATTCCG
>JAFEFD010000187.1 GCA_018240765.1 Pseudomonadota bacterium
GGATGCCGGTTGCATGGGGATGGGCGCGGCCGCGTCACGGTTCAGGGCCTCGATACGCACGGTGCTCATTTTTTTGTTGTTCTCCCTAAGTGTTGCAATGTGCCGCTGCTTTTTCATTTCTTTTTGACCGCTGCGCATCCGCTGCGTTACCGCGAAAAACGTCCCGTCGGCGCTATGCCGGGTGGAAGCCCGGGGCAAGCACTGTGCGTTGATTCCTCGTCGTTATTCGACTCTCCGGCCCGCTGCTGGCGGGTCACCGTGCCGATTGCCAAACCCCATGATTTGGGCCTACCTGCCGCATTCGAACACAACATATTGTGTTCGAGACAGGGAAGTTACGCCATCGAATTGGCCTTGTCAAAAGATTTTTTTTATTCCGGTTTTTCAAGCGATTGCGCAGGAATTTTCGAGCCGCACGCGAAGATTTGCGCGCGCTGCCGAGCGAACAGCAGGCTCGCTCGGCGGTGGATCATGGCGAATGCGAAACCGTTTTGCCCAAAAATGGTCTGTTGCGGCGCCGATGCATTTCAATCTGAGGACTTCGCCATGTCGATTCGACCACGGATTTCCCTGTTTGGAGCTGTTTTCGCCGTGCTTGCGGCGATTGCCTTGTGGACGGGCCTGCGCCCGGAAACGAGCGCGGCCGGCACCTTGCCGGTCGCGCTCGACGGCCAGCCGTTGCCATCGCTGGCACCGATGCTGGCCAAGGTCATGCCCGCGGTGGTCAATATCAACTCAAAGACCCGGGTGCGGGTACGCAACCCGCTGATGGAGGATCCGTTCTTCCGCCAGTTTTTCGGCATGCCGGACATGCCGCGTGAGCGCATCGAGCAATCGCTGGGCTCGGGCGTCATCATCGACGCGGCGAAAGGCTACGTGCTTACCAACAACCACGTCATCGCCGGTGCCGATGACATCGCCGTGACCTTGCACGACGGACGCACGCTCAAGGCTCAGGTCGTGGGCACCGATCCGGATACCGATATTGCGGTGATCCGCATCCCGGCGGACAACCTCAGCGCGCTCGCACTCGCCGATTCCAGCCAATTGCGTGTCGGCGATTTTGTCGTCGCACTGGGTGATCCGTTCGGCCTCGGCCAGACCGTGACTTCGGGAATCGTCTCGGCGCTCAACCGCAGTGGCTTGCGTGGCCTGGGCTACCAGAACTTCATCCAGACCGATGCGTCGATCAATCCGGGCAATTCTGGCGGCGCCCTGGTCAACTTGCGTGGCGAACTCGTCGGCATCAACTCGGCGATCTATTCGCCGTCCGGTGGCAATGTCGGCATCGGTTTTGCGATTCCAGCAAACCTCGCTAGCCAGGTCATGCGCCAGCTCATCGCAACGGGCACCGTTGCGCACGGTTCGCTTGGGCTTTCCGCGCAGGACATCACCCCCGACATCGCAGCCGCACTGGGAATGGACGCGGGTGCCGGTGCGCTGGTCACGCGCGTGCGCGGCGGCTCCCCTGCGGCGGCGGCCGGCGTCGCGCCGGGTGACGTGGTGACCGCCGTCGATGGCAAGCCGGTGCGCAGCGCCGCGGATCTTATGAATGCGCAGGGCATCCTGCCGGTGGGTTCGAATGTGACTGTGGAGTTGCTGCGCGATGGCAAGATCCTGCGCGTCGCCGCCAGACTTGACGCGGACAAGACCGCCAGCGCCGAAGGCGCCAGCATCGATGCCCGCCTGCATGGGGCGCAGTTGTCCGAAGTCGACCCCAATGCCCGTCGCGACGGCTTGGCCGGCGTGCGCGTGGATCGCATCGCCGCGAACAGCCGGGCGCAGAAAAACGGACTTCGCCCGGGCGACCTGATCGTGGGCGTCAACCAGGCCGATGTCGGCGGCCTGAATGACTTGCATGGACTGTTGCGGCGACTTCCAGGCCAGGCGCTGCTTTCGATCGTGCGTGGTCGCGACGCCTTGTTCGTGCCGCTGCGCTGAAGCGCCAGGGACTATAATCGAGGCCGGATTCATCCGTATTCGCAGAGGTATTCGATCGTGTCGATTCGCTCCATCGCCCGCAGTCTCGGGCTGCTTTGCCTTGTCCTTGCTTGCGGCGCCTTCGCTGCGGCTCCCGCCAAGTCGCACGCGCCTTCGGCGAAGGCCGCCAAGGCACCGACCGGGCCAAGCATCATCCTGCGCGGCGATCATTCGACGACCCGTATTTACCAGGCCCTGGCCAACGCATTCGAAAAAGCTGGCGACGGCCGCGTCGAAGTCCAGCCCTTCAGCACGATTTCCGGTCTGGATGCCGTGCACGCCGGAACCGCCGATGTTGCTGCCAGTGCACGCGCGGCGATGCCGGGCCGCGCCGAGGAGCAGGGCACGAATTTCTATCCGGTGGCCTGGGATGCGCTGGTGCCAATCGTGGAAGCGGCCAATCCGGTCAGCAACATTACGCTCAGACAGTTGCATGACGTGTACCTGGGACGCATCACGAACTGGA
>JAFEFD010000188.1 GCA_018240765.1 Pseudomonadota bacterium
ACGGTGGCAGTCCACACGTCGTACTTGGACAGGAACAAGTTGAAGTCGAGCACTTCGCGGCTGTTATAGCCTTCGAGGAAGCGCACCTTCACCGCCTTCGCGTTACCGGTGGTGTTCACCACCGACAGCAGGGTCTGCTGACCGGCATTGACGGTGTAGTAGGGGTAAAGCAGGGTCTGACCCAGGCCATCCGGGTTCAGGTTGACGGCATTCGCCATGTTGGCGATGCCCACAACGCCGGCGATGCCGGCGACGACGGCAGTCGTCAAACTATTTCTGTTCATCACAACACTCCTAAATTTGACCACAGGGCTTTTTGCTTTTTCGCCAACCTGGAGGGCATGCCATAAGGCCCCTACGCCCCAAAGCAGGGTGGGCAACAGCGAATCTATCCTAAGACAAAGGCAAAGGCAATGCAATCCCGACGAAAAAACACGATATTTTTCACGGTTCGCCCTGCGTATCGAGCTTGGGGCTGGAAATCTGGGGCAGGTAGTACCAAACGCCATCGGCCTTGAGCCAGGTTTCGACCACCGGGGCCATGGATTTGGTATCCCCCGCCAATCCGCCCAGATTGATCGAGTAATCCACGCTCAACCGAACCGTGCAGGTATCCGCGGTGCATTCCTGCGAGACGTAGCGCACTTTGTTCCAGTGCGTGCCGCGGCCATTCATGTTGTGGGCGTACTGCTCACGCGTGATGGTCTTGCGGTAACCCGGGGCGAGGAAGTCATAGGCCTTGTCGGCCTTTTTCGCGACCAGGTAATCCCATCGCTGCACGGCTTTTGTCTTGATGACGGAGGCGTCTTCGTCCTTTTTCGCCATGCCGGCACAGCCGGCCAGCGCCAGCGCCGCCGCGGCGAGCGTTATTTTCGCAAAATATACTTTTTTACTTTTCACCTTGCGGGTTCTCCTTGGATTGCGGTTGCGCCGGCTTGGGCGGTTCGGTCCGCGCGGGCGCCGGCTCAGGCGTTTGTCCGGCAGCCGGGGCCGCCTGCTGGCGAGCCCGCAACGGCGCCAGGGATTCGAACTTCTGTTCGTACTCCTGCGTCATCTGCTGGGCTTCGTCGGAATTGGTAACGACGCGCGGGGTGATCAGCACGATCAGCTCGGTGCGCTGCCGAGTCTTGGACGTGCTGCCGAACAGACTGCCAAGCACGGG
>JAFEFD010000189.1 GCA_018240765.1 Pseudomonadota bacterium
CGCAATCGCGCGCGGCACGCGCGTGAGTGTTCCGTTCGGTCGTGGCCGTCGCGTGGGCGTCGTGGTGGCGGTCGCCACGACATCCGACATCCCGCGCGCGCGCCTGAAGGCCATTGCCGCGATTCTCGACCCGCAGCCGCTGCTCACCGCAGAACTGCTCGACACGCTGGAGTGGACCGCACGCTACTACCAGCATCCGCTTGGCGAGGCGATCGACACCGCCCTGCCGGCCGGCTTGCGTTCGACGCGTGCATTGCCCGTCGCTGGCGACCTTGCATTGGCCTTGTCTGCGAACGCCAGGGATGCGACCGCGAAATCCGGCAGCGCCAGCGCGCGCCTGCTCGAGACCTTGCGCAACGGTCCGGCGCTGTTTGCAACGCTCGACGCGCAATGGCCGGACTGGCGCGCTGCCGCGGCCAACCTGCGCCGGCGCAGCCTCGTCGAAACGATCCACCTCAAAATGGCCCCCGTGCCGGATGCGCGATTGGCGCCGCCGCCGCCGACCACCGAACAGACGGCGGCAGTCGCCGCGATCGCCGCCGAATCCGGCAAATTCGCGCCGTTCCTGCTCGAGGGCATCACCGGCAGCGGCAAGACCGAGGTTTACCTCGCGCTCGCCGAACAGGCCCTGGCGCGCGGCGAACAGGTACTCGCCCTGGTACCGGAAATCGGCCTGACGCCGCAGTTGTTGCGGCGCTTCCGCGAGCGCCTGCCCGCGCCGGTGCATGCGCTGCATTCCGGCCTCGCCGATGGCGAACGCACCCGCACCTGGCTCGCCGCCGCGCGTGGCGAGCCGTGCGTGATCCTCGGTACGCGTTCGGCGATCTTCGTGCCGCTGCCGCGGGCAGGCTTGATCGTCGTCGACGAAGAACACGATACGTCCTACAAGCAGCAGGACGGACTGCGCTACCACGCGCGCGATCTCGCGCTCGTGCGCGGCAAGGCGCTGAATGTCCCGGTCGTGCTCGGCTCGGCGACACCGGCGCTGGAGACGCTCGCGAACGTGATTGCCGGGCGCTATCGCAAGCTGCATTTGAGCGCCCGACCCGGCGGCGCGCGCCTGCCGCAATTTCGCATCATCGACCTGCGCGGCAAGCCGCTGCAGGACGGCCTCGCGCACGAACTCATTGCCGGCGTGCGCGCCTGCCTGGCGCGCGGCGAACAGGCGCTGCTGTTCCGCAATCGCCGTGGCTATGCGCCCGCGCTAACGTGTCGAGCCTGCGGCTGGCACGCGACCTGCGCCCGCTGCGACAAGCCAATGACCTGGCACCGGGCGGATGCGGTGTTGCGCTGCCATCACTGCGGTGCGCAGCAGCGCCTGCCGGCGAAGTGCCCGCAATGCGGCAATACGGAACTTGCGCCCAAAGGCGTCGGCACCGAGCGCATGGAACAGGCGCTGACCACGCTGTTTCCCGGCGTACCTGTCGTGCGCATCGACCGCGAGACCACGCGGCG
>JAFEFD010000018.1 GCA_018240765.1 Pseudomonadota bacterium
AGCACGCCGTTCAGAATCCCGGACAAATCGCCGCCGTGCGCGCCGAGCGCGTCGTTCAGCGCGTTCGCGCCGGCTGGCGTGCTCGCGTTCCGGGCCATGCCGCCGACGATCGCCGGCACCGCATGTTCGATCGCGGATTGCGCCTGCGCGGGGTCCACGCCGAGTTGCGCGGCGATCGCGCCGATCTGGCCGGGGCCGAGGTTGGAAAGCACGCTGTCTACGAGTCCGCTCATGATTGATCTCCGGGATGTGGCGAAAGCTGGCAAGAGCCGAAGTCTAGCGCAGCAGGATGCAGCAGGCATGTGTACCCGCTATCCTATGCGTTCCCCGGCTTTTCGATTTCTGCATGCGACATTTTCCATCCGTTTCCCTGATCGGCGCGCCGACCGATATCGGCGCCAGCGACCGCGGCGCCAGCATGGGCCCGGAGGCATTGCGCGTGGCCGGCATCGCCGAGGCGCTCGTCGCGCGCGGTCTTGATGTGGCTGATCGCGGCAATGTGTTCGGTCCGCTCAACCCGTGGTTGCCACCCAGCGCCGGTTATCGGCACCTGTCGCAGGTCGTGGAATGGAACCGCGAAGTGCTGCGCGCGGTTTCCGCGGAACTCGAGCACAAACGGCTGCCGATCCTGCTCGGCGGCGATCATTGCCTGGCGATCGGTTCGATCAGCGCGGTCGCCAATCATTGCCGCGCGCATGACAAGAACCTGCGCGTGCTGTGGCTGGACGCGCATGCCGATTTCAACACCTCGAAGATCACGCCGTCCGGCAATATCCACGGCATGCCGGTGGCTTGTCTGTGTGGACTGGGCCCGCGTGAGTTGACCGACATCGGCGGCGCGGCGCCGTCGATCGAGCCGGGCTGGATTCGCCAGATCGGCATCCGTTCGGTCGATGCCGACGAAAAGCGCCTCGTCCACGACCAGGGCCTGAGTGTGTTCGACATGCGCCATATCGACGAAGTCGGCATGCGCCGCACCATGGAAGCCGCGCTCGCCGGCATGGATGCGAACACGCACTTGCACGTCAG
>JAFEFD010000190.1 GCA_018240765.1 Pseudomonadota bacterium
GCCGCTTCGAGCTGGTCTGGCAGCGTTTTCACGTCGGGCGGATACACGCAGCCTTCACCGCTGGCCTGGCCATTCTCATCCAGACCCGGCCGCGTGCGCACGAAATCGACATATGTCTTGCAATCGTCCTGGGTCGCCTTGTTCGGCGCCTGGCCGCTGATCATGGCGATGTAGTTGTCCAGGCTCAGATGCCCGATCGCGTAGTAGTTCGTGAGCAATGCGCCCTGCCTGGGCAACTCGTGCGCGAGGTAGGGCGCGATGGAATTTTCATGGAACGTGACTTCGAACGGTTCGTTCTCGAGCACGATGACGAAAACGTGGCGGATCGGGGCTTTGGATGCCAGGTCGGGTTTCGGCGCGGATGCGCAAGCTGCGAGCAGCGCGACACTTGCCGCAAAAAAAGTCCATCGGATCGTTTTCATCGCGCTTTCCGCATTCACCCGTCCCATCGCCATCCCACGCCGAGTGTGCGCGGCGGCGCGAGGTTGCCGACCGCATCCGGATACAGCGCCACCTGCAAAAAGCCGAACGACGCGCTGGTGAAATAGCGTCGGTCGGTGAAATTGCTGCCGAACACGTACGCCGACCAATGCGCGCCGCGCCAGCCGACTTTAGCACCGAGCGTGGCATAACCCGGCACATTCTGCACATGCAGTACGCCGCCGTCGGCGTTGTAGCCCATCGCGGGAAATCCGCCGGCGCCGGCGACCTGCACGCGTGCCATCCATGGGCCGCGCATCCATTGCGCATGCACGTTGTAGTTGTAGCGCGGCACGTTTTCCAGACGCTGGCCGTCCAGGCGAAAGCCATTCGACGCATCGAGCGGATCGTCCACGTAGGTCGCATGCACGCTGCCGAACGTCGCGCCGAGTTTCCATTCTCGCGCAGGACGCCAGCCGAGTGTCGCCTCCATTCCCTGCGTGCGTGCACGCGGCGCGTTGACCACGTAGCTGGCCAGCGCGGTTTCTGAGATCACCAGATCCTGGTAATCGCGGATGTCGTTGCGATACGCGGCCAGCGCGTAATTCCAGCGCTCGCCCGAACCCTTGATGCCGATCTCGTACGCGGTGCTGACCTCGGGACGATATTCGGTCTGCGCCGCGCTGAACGCATCGGTGTTGTAGCCGCCCGGCTTCCAGCCGCGCGCGACGGATGCGTAGACGAATCGCTGCGGCGCCAAACGGCGCTGCAATGCCAGTTTCGGCAGCGCGCGTGTGTCGGCGCGATCCAGCCGCGCCGCACCCGCATCGATCGCATTGGCGCGAAAATCCACGGCGCGTTCGGCGCGTTCGGTGCGCAGGCCAGCGGTCAGGCTCCAATCCCGCGCCGTGCCAAAGCGCCAGACCGATTGCCCGAATGCGGCGTAGCTGTCGTCCACGAGCCGCGCATCGGTGCGTGTGTAATCGCCGAGCGGCAACTGAAAGATATTGCCCGGACCGGCACCGAGGATGCGCAGGAAATCGAAATCGCGATGATTCGCATCGATGCCGCCGAACCAGGTCCATGCCGCGTCCGCATTGATCGACTCGGCGCGCAATTCCAGATTGCCCTGGCGCACGCGATAGCGCGAATCCAGGGCGAACCACGGCTGCGGCGACAAATCGTAATCGGTGAGATTGCGCGCAGCGTTACCGCGCCACGAAGCCGTCGCGCGCCAGCGCACGCGCTCGCCCGCGCGCATGGCCGACAGCGCGCCGAGCACGCTGCGGCCGCGATTGAAACCGGGCGCATCGATGGCCTGATCGAAACGGCCCAGGTGCAAGCCGCCGAGCGTGGGCAGCGCGTTGAACGAGGCCAGGTTCACCGGCGCGTAGATTTCACCGCCGTCGTCGCTGGCGTGGTGCGCGAGCAACATCGCGGAAATCTCGCTGCGCTCATCCGGTTTCCAGATCAGCCGCCCGCGCAGATTCGCGCCATCGGTACCGTTGTAGTCGCGCCGTCCGGCGAGATTGTTCAGATACCCGTCGCCGCCGTCCTTCGCCGCCGAGAGACTTCCGAATGCATTCGCACCCAGCGGCCCGGATGCGCCCGCTTGCAGCGAGTAGTTGTTGCGCGATGCAAAGCTGGCGTCGGCCTGCGCGCGCGGCGTCGCATCCGGCGCGCGCGTGACGATATCGATCACGCCCGCTTCGCCGCCGGCGCCAAAGGCCGAGCCCTGCGGGCCTTTGTACACCGCGATGCGCGCGATATCGAACAGGCGCAAATCCAGCGAATAAAAATCGTCGATCGGTACGCCGTCGACGTA
>JAFEFD010000191.1 GCA_018240765.1 Pseudomonadota bacterium
GCGTCGCGCTTGGCGTCGTCCCAGCCGCCTTCGATGTCGTACGGCGCGTACTGCACGAAGCACGACATCACGTGATGACCCGGCGGCGCCATGTCGCGGTCGATCATCGACGGGATGATCATGTCAATGTACGGGTTCTTCGAGAACTGGCCGTACTTGGCCTCGTCGTAGGCGCGCTCGATGTAGTCCACGCTCGGGCTGATCGAGATTGCGCCGCGATGCAGCGGACCTTCGCCAGGCAAGCAGGTGAAGTCCGGCAGGGCGTTCAGCGCGATGTTGACCTTGCCCGATGAACCACGCACGCGGAAACTCTTGATCGACTGTACGAAGTCATCCGGCAGATGCTTGCTGTCGACGAACTGCAGGAACGTGCGCTTCGGGTCGGCCGCGGAGAGCACGATCTTCGCGCGCAACTCGTCGCCGTTCTGCAGCGCCACTCCGGCGGCGACGCCGCCCTGGACGATAACCTTGTCGACCGGCGCATTCGTGCGGATTTCCACACCCAAGGCGCGCGCGGAACTCGCGATCGCAGCCGACACGCCGCCCGTGCCGTTCTTGGCGAAGCCCCAGGCGCGGAACGCGCCGTCGATCTCGCCCATGTAGTGATGCAGCAGCACGTACGCCGTTCCCGGCGAACGCGGGCCGAGGAACGTGCCGATGATGCCGCTTGCCGATTTCGTGCCCTTGAGCGGATCGAACTCGAACCACTCGTCGAGCAGATCGGCCGAGGACTGCGTGACCAGCTTGGCGATGCGATACAACTCCTTCTCGCTCAAGCTGCGCGCGTACTGTCCGAGCTTGAGCAGGCCGAGCAGATCGCGTGGGCTCAAGCTGGATGGGTCCGGCGGCACCATGCTGATGATCGGCTTGATCGCCTTCGCCGCGCGCGCCATCACCCGCGAGTATTCGTCGTAGGCCTCGGCGTCTTTTGGCGAGTGACGATAGACCTCCTGGCGCGTCAGATCGTGGTCGTCCCAACTGCCCAGGTAATCGCCATTGTCGAGCGGCGTGACCGTGCTCGGCAGCGGCAGGATTTTCAGCCCGTGCTTCGGCAGTTCCAGATCGCGGATGATCTCGGGACGCAGCAGGCTGACGACATAGCTGAACTCGGTGAAGCGATAGCCCGGGAAGATTTCCTCGGTCATCGCCGCGCCGCCGACGACTTCGCGGCGTTCGAGGATCACGACCTTCTTGCCCGCGCGCGCAAGGTACGAAGCGGCAACCAGGCCGTTGTGGCCCGCACCGATGACGATGGCGTCGTATTGGTTGGCGGCCATCACTTACGCTTCCATTCCGGTTCATAGAACGGCGTCTTCACCACCGTCGCGGGCGCGTGCAGGCGATGGTGTTCGACCGTCACTTCCATCGCCGCGCGTGTGCCCGGCTCAAAGTGCGGCCGCTGCAAATGCGCGAGTGCGATGTATTTCTTCAGCACCGGTGACCACGTACTCGTCGAGGCGTAGCCGATCTGTTTACCGTTGTGCATCACCGGCAGGCTGGCGCGGATCGCCATGCCGGGAATCTGTGGCGGCAGGCCTGCGCCCGCATAGAGTTTCTCCAACCCTTCCCATTCGATCTCCAGCCCGACAAGTCTCCATGCCGAGCCTTCCTTGTGCTCGCGTTCGAGCGCACGACGTCCGACGAAATAGCCGGGCTTGTCGAGCGCTACGGTCCAGCCCAGGCCCATCTCGAACGGCGTGGATTTCTGGCCTGCAATCCACGCGTGGTTCGTGGCCGTGTAGTCGACGTCGATCATGAACAGGCCCGCCTCGACGCGCGCCATGTCCATCGCGAGTATCCCGCACGGCACGATGCCGTAATCGCGACCGGCCTCGATCAGCGCATCCCACACCGTCAGCGCCTTGTCCGCCGGCATCCAGATTTCATAGCCGAGGTCGCCGGTGTAGCCGGTGCGCGAAATTGTCACCGGCACCCCGGCGAGCTTCGTTTCGGTCAGGCGGAAGAATTTCAGCTTGTCGAGCGGCTTCGCGCACACCTTGTTGAGGATCGTGCGCGACTTGGGACCTTGCAGGCTCAGCGCGGCGACCTGGTCGGTGACTTCGCTGATCGTCACGTCCATGCCGACCGCGTTCATCGCCAGCCAGCGCAGCGA
>JAFEFD010000192.1 GCA_018240765.1 Pseudomonadota bacterium
AACATGCGTCTGGCCGGCATGGCAGCGACGCTCAAGCACTTTCCCGGTCACGGGTCGGTGCGCGAGGATACGCACCTTGAAGCCGCCATCGATCGCCGCGCATTGGACGCAATCCGCGCCGCCGACCTGATCCCGTTCGCTGACGCTATCGATAGCGGCGCCGAGGCGGTGATGATGGGACACGTGACGTATCCGGCCGTTGACGAAAATCCCGCGGGATATTCCTCGGTCTGGATTCGCGACATTCTGCGCGGTGAGCTGGGTTTTCGCGGCGTAGTGTTCAGCGACGATATCAGCATGGCCGCGGCCGAAGGCGTGGGCGGCGTCGCCGCGCGCATTGCCGCGCATCGCGACGCCGGTTGCGATATCGTGCTGGTGTGCAAGCCTGAAATCGTGCCCGAGGCGCTCGCCGCCTGCCGTGACGCGAATCCGTGCGAGCCCGACGTTATCGAGGCCTTGCGCGGCAAGGTCGCATTGAGCTGCCAAGACCTTGTCGACAATCCCCAACACGCGCATTTCGCCGCGCGCCTTACCGCACTGGAAACCGTATCCGCATGACTCGCCCAGCACTCTCCGACGCTTTGAAAACCGCAGAACTGATCCATGCCCGTGTCGAACTCGACGCCGCTATCGCGCGCATGGGCCGCGATATCGACGTCGCGCTCGCGGGCGTGGTGCCCGTGTACCTGAGCGTGATGCACGGCGGACTGATTTTCTCCGGCGCGCTGGCGCTGGCCGTTGCCACCGACCTTGAGTTCGACTACGTCCATGCCACGCGCTATCGCGGCGAAACGCAAGGCGGCGAACTGCACTGGCTGCGCAAACCGGTGTCTTCGCTGACCGGACGCACCGTGCTGCTCGCCGACGATATCCTCGACGAAGGCTACACGCTGCGCGCGGTGCGCGACTGGTGCCTTGCGAGCGGCGCGCATCGTGTGCTGATCGCGGTGTTGTGCCAGAAGCGCCATGACCGCACCGCACCCGGAATCCAAGCCGATTTCTGCGGCGTGCAAGTGCCGGACCGCTATGTGTTCGGATTTGGCATGGATTACCACGAACAGGGTCGCAATCTGCCTGCAATCTACGCTTTGAAGGAGTGACATGAGCCTGGATCTGGCCATCATCGGCGGCACCGGTTTGTATACGTTTCCCGGTTTGGGTGACGTGGAAAAGCGCGCGGTGCAGACGCCGTTCGGCGAGCCATCCGGTCATGTCGTGCTGGGTGAACTGACGGGAAGACGCGTCGCGTTTCTCGCCCGCCATGGCGAAGCGCACACGCTCGCCCCGCACCGCGTGAACTATCGCGCCAATGTCTGGGCGCTGCATCATCTGGGCGCGCGCCGCGTGCTCGGCGTGAACGCGGTCGGCGGGATAGCCAGCAAGATGGGCCCGCGTGTCATCGCCGTGCCGGACCAGATCATCGACTACACGCACGGGCGCCTCGACAGCTTTTGCGATATCGAAGGCGCGAAAGTCGAGCACATCGATTTCACCGAACCATACAGTCCGGCTTTGCGCGCCGAACTCATCGTCGCCGGCAAGGCCGCGAACATTGCCGTGGTCGATGGTGGCTGCTATGGCGCCACCCAGGGGCCGCGCCTGGAAACACGCGCCGAAATCGCGCGCATGCGCCGTGACGGCTGTGATCTGGTCGGCATGACCGGCATGCCCGAGGCGGCGCTTGCGCGCGAACTGGGCATCGAATACGCGTGCCTTGCGCTGGTTGCCAACTGGGCCGCCGGTTGTGGTGGGGAAGCGTCCATCAGTCTGCCGGAAATTTACGCCAACCTTGAGGCCGCTACGGCGCAAGTACCGCCGATCGTGCGCGCCTTGCTGGCCGGAAAATGAACGTCCGCGGTTGACGAAACCGCGCCCTGCCTATATTCTTCCGCGCCTTTCCCGCGGATGAAACAGTGGGGCTATAGCTCAGCTGGGAGAGCGCCACAATGGCATTGTGGAGGTCATCGGTTCGATCCCGATTAGCTCCACCACTTTTCATCCGAAGTCCTGGCCGTAGTTTTCCATGCGTCCCCATCGTCTAGAGGCCCAGGACATCGCCCTTTCACGGCGGTAACGGGGGTTCGAATCCCCCTGGGGACGCCATATATACTTCCTGCCGATTCCGAGGAAGTCCTAAAAACCCCGGTAAATCCGGGGTTTTTTTCGTTTCAGGCGTATTCAATCAAGCCGCAATCTTGAGCTTCGGTTTCAGGCCGGCACGTGCGGCGAGACGCACTAGCAGGTCGAGGCTGAACGATGTGATCTTGCCGCGCTTGATATCCGACACGCGCGCCTGCGTCACACCGAGCACCTTCGCTGCCGCCGCCTGCGTTCCGGCCGTCTTGAGCCAGTGTTCGAGGCCACGCAGCAACTCGGCGCGCATGTGAAGCTCTACACCACGCGCCGGCTCGAACAGTTCCGGATCGAGGAACACGCTGCCTTTGGTGATGTGTCCGATGACGGGTTCTTTGTTCTTGCTCATGGCTTACCTCGGTATCAGCTTGAAACGCTCTTGCGCCTTGCGAATATCGTGCAGGCTGGTGGCCCGCGTTTTTTTCTGAAAGGCGTGCAGCACGTACACGCCTTCCGGCCGCGTTGCTAGGTAGATCGCGCGGAAGGCTCCTGCCTCGTCGTGAACCCGCAGTTCGCACACGCCTGAGCCGACGCTGGGCATGGGCTTCCAGTCCGATGGCTCTTCGCCGCGCTGCACCTTGTCCAACTGGTAGCCGGCTTCGTCTTGGGCGGATTCCGGAAAGGCGTTCCAGTCCGCCTTGCTGTTGCCCAGCCAGATCGCTGCCTTCATGGATTCGTATTATGCGCGATTTCGCATAAATTCGCACGCCAATCGTGACGGAGCGCCCCTCACGCGCCCGTGTAGCGCCCCGCGC
>JAFEFD010000193.1 GCA_018240765.1 Pseudomonadota bacterium
CCAAGCTGCCGAAGACGCGTTGGACCCTGCTCGTGCAGGACGTCGACAAGTGGGACATGGACGTGGCCGCCCTGCTCGATGCGTTCGCGTTCATTCCATCGTGGCGCGTGGACGACGTGATGGTGAGCTACGCCACCGATGGTGGCGGCGTCGGCGCGCATGTGGATCAGTATGACGTGTTCCTCGTGCAGGGCATCGGCCAGCGGCACTGGCGGATCAGCACCGATCCGCGCGCGCCGAAGGATTTCCGAGCTGATGCCGAGCTTAAACTATTGCGCAAATTCGTCGCCACGCACGACTGGGTTCTCGAACCCGGCGACGCGCTGTACTTGCCGCCCGGCGTACCGCATGAAGGCACCGCCATCGGCGAGTGCATGACATTTTCCGTCGGCATGCGCGCGCCGTCGCAAGCCGAGCTGCTGCTGGATTTTTCCGAGTTTCTCGCCGAGCCGCTGGGTGAGGAAAAACGCCTCTCCGATCCGGATTTGCGCCCGGCGCACAGCGCCGGCGAGATCGACGCCGCCGCGCTGGCACGCGTGCGCGCCGCGCTGCCGCATTTTTCCGGTATCGATAATGCCGCGGTGTTGCGCTGGTTCGGCGGGTTCATCACGCGCTACCGTTGCGGACATTCGGCGATGCCCGTGACGCGTCCGCTGACGCCTGGGCAACTGGCCGCAAAGCTGTCGCGTGTGCGCTTGCTGCGCAATCCCTTTAGCCGCTTCGCATGGACACGGCAGGGTCGCGGCGCGCTTCTGTTTGTCGCCGGGGACAGTTTTCCCTGTTCAATTGCACTTGCTCGCGCGTTGTGTGCGCAGCGCGAACACGATGGCGCAACGTTGGCGCGCATGTGTGGTAGGCAAGAGCTGCTCGCGGCGCTGGTCAATGGCGGGCATTTGCGACTAGTCGCGCGCCGCTGAATAATGACGCCATGATCCCCACCGACTTCACCATCAGCACTGTCGACTGGAACAACGACGCCGAACGCGAGGCCTGCCGTGCGGTGCGCGAGCAGGTGTTCATCATCGGCCAGAACGTGCCGCGCGAGGACGAATGGGACAGCCTCGATGCAACGTCGCGCCATGTCCTGGCGCGCGACCTCGCCGGCAATCCCATCGGCACCGGGCGCTTGACGCCAGAACGAAAAATCGGCCGCATGGCCGTACTCGCCGACTGGCGCGGCCGGCACGTCGGCGAAGCAATCATGAACCTGCTGATCGAGCAGGCGCGTGCGCTCGGCTACCGCGAAGTGGAATTGCATGCACAAACGCACGCGGTGCCGTTCTATGAAAAATTCGGCTTCGTCAAATACGGCGACGAATTCGAGGAATGCGCGATCAGGCACTTCCACATGCGCCGTGAACTGGCGCCACTGGCCGTACCGCAGCCGCGGCTGGTCTCGCCCCGGCCCGAACGGCGCATCGTCGCCATCGGGTCACGCGAGGACGCGGCCGGCGAAACCCTGCGCCTCATCGAAGCCGCGCGCCACGAGCTGTGCATCTATACCCGCGACCTCGACCCGATCCTGTTCGAAAACGAACCAGCCCTGGAAGCGCTCAAGCGCGTGGCGGTTTCAGGACGCGGCGCAAGCATCCGCATCATCATCCAGGACCCGCGCGCCGTCGTCGCCCATGGCCACCGTCTGATTACGCTTGCACAACGCTTGACGAGTGTGTTCGCGCTGCGCACGCCGGTCGAGGACAACGACCTTCAATATCCAAGCGCATTCCTGCTCAACGACGCGGCTGGCTACTACTTCCGCACGCTCGCCACGCGTTTCGAGGGCGAGGCGGTGAATTATGCGCCCGGCCGCCACGCCCAGCTGCTGGAATATTTCAACCAGGTCTGGGAACGCGCCGAGCCCAGCGAGGAGTTGCGGCTGTTGAACCTCTGAAGCACTTCTTGCGCAGCGCAACATCCGCCCCGAATTGCGTATAATTCCGGATTCTTGCGTCCGGCGTGCGGACGCGGCGAATCCACACCCGGCAGGCCAGCGTGAGCCCGAGTCTTCTCCAGCAGTTTGCGGCATCCTCCCAGCTATCCGGCACGAACGCCGGATTCATCGAAGAACTTTACGAAAGCTGGCTGCGCGATCCGAACGCGGTCGCACCGGAATGGCGCAACTACTTCGACACGTTCAAGGGCCGCGAGGCCGGCGACGTGCCGCACGCGGACGCGATCGCACGCATCGAGGCAGCGCAATCGCTAAACGGCCACGTGCGTGCCGCATTCGCCGCGACGGTTCCCGACGCGCGGGCGCAGAAGCAGGCGGCGGTGTTGAAACTGGTGACCGCCTATCGTTCGCGCGGACACCTCGCCGCCGATCTCGACCCGCTCGGCATGGCGCAAAAGCTGCCGGCGCCGGATCTGGATCCCGCCTTCCACGGTCTTTCCGCCGCCGACATGGAAACCGAGTTCGCCACCGGCGCGTTGGCCGGCCCACAGACGCTCAAGCTCAAGGATCTGATAGCGCGCCTGAAAGCGACTTACGCGACCAGCATCGGCGCGGAGTTCATGCACATCAGCAACACCGAACAGCGGCGTTGGGTGCACGAACGCCTGGAAGCAGCCGCCGGGCAATTCGGATTGTCGGCAGACGAGCGCAAGCACACGCTGGAATTGCTCACGCAAGCCGAAGGGCTGGAACGTTATCTGCACACCAAGTACGTCGGCCAGAAGCGTTTTTCGCTGGAAGGCGGCGACAGCCTGATTCCCTTGCTCGACGAATTCGTGCGTCGTGGCGGCGAGGATGGCGTGCGCGACATGGTCATCGGCATGGCGCATCGCGGTCGCCTGAACGTGCTGGTCAACACGCTCGGCAAGGCGCCGCAGAAATTGTTCGCCGAATTCGAGGGCAAGTTCGAGCACAACGAGGATCCCGCGCATTCGGGCGACGTGAAATACCACATGGGATTTTCCGCCGACGTGAAAACCGCCGGCCACACCGTGCACCTGGCGCTGGCATTCAATCCCTCGCATCTGGAAATCGTGAACCCCGTGGTCGCCGGTTCGGTGCGCGCGCGCCAGACGCGCCGCAAGGACATCAATCGCGAGCAAGTGCTGCCCGTGATGATCCACGGCGATGCCGCGCTCGCGGGCCAGGGCGTCAACATGGAAATCCTGAACATGTCGCAGGCGCGCGGTTTCGGCGTCGGTGGCTCTATCCATGTCGTCATCAACAACCAGATCGGCTTCACTACCTCCGATCCGCACGATGCGCGCTCGACGCTGTATTGCACCGACGTCGCCAAGATGGTCAACGCACCGGTGCTGCACGTCAACGGCGACGATCCGGAAGCCGTGGTGTTCTGTGCGCGCCTCGCGTTCGATTTCCGCGCGAAGTTCAAGCGCGACGTGGTCATCGATCTCGTCTGCTATCGCCGTCACGGCCACAACGAGGCCGACGAACCGGCCGCGACGCAGCCGCTGATGTACCAGGTCATCCGCGCGCGGCCGACCGCGCGCGAGTTGTACGCAAAGAAACTCGTCGCCGATGGCGTTTTCGCCAGCGGCGAAGATCAAAAACTCGTGGATGCCTATCGCGCCAAGCTCGAAGCCGGCCAGGAAATCGCCAATATCGACCCCGCGTTCAAGGACGCGTTCGCAGTCGACTGGACTCGCCACATCGGCGCGAAACTCGACCAGCCGGTGAAGACCGGCGTGCCGAAGGACAAACTCGCCGCGCTCAACACGACGATTCTCACCCAACCGCCGGAACTGGTGCTGCATCCGCGCGTGGCGAAGATTTATGCCGATCGCGCCGCGATGGCTGCGGGACAACATCCGCTGGATTGGGGTTTCGCCGAAAACCTTGCCTACGCCACGATCCTTGCCGACGGTTACGACCTGCGCCTGGTCGGCCAGGATTCCGGCCGCGGCACGTTCTTTCATCGCCACGCCGAATTGCACGACCAGAAGACCGGCAGGATCCACGTGCCGCTCGAGAGCGTGCGCCGCGACGCCAACGTACACGTGATCGATTCGCTGCTCAGCGAAGAAGCGGTAATGGCGTTCGAGTACGGATATTCGACCGCCGATCCGCACACGCTCGTCATCTGGGAAGGCCAGTTCGGCGATTTCGCAAACGGCGCGCAGGTCGTCATCGACCAGTTCATCGCAGCGGGCGAAGCCAAGTGGGATCGCCTGTGCGGACTCGCACTGTTCCTGCCCCACGGCTACGAAGGCCAGGGTCCGGAGCATTCGTCCGCGCGACTGGAACGCTATCTGCAATTGTGCGCACTGCAGAACATGCAGGTGTGCGTGCCGACGACGCCCGCGCAGATGTTCCATTTATTGCGCCGGCAGATGCTGCGCGACTGCCGCAAGCCGCTGATCGTACTGACGCCGAAGTCGCTGCTGCGCCACAAACTCGCGGTGTCGTCGCTGGATGACCTGGCCAATGGCAGTTTCCAGCTCGTTATCCCGGATTCCAGCGCCAGGCCGGGACAGAAAGTGCGCCGCATCGTGTTGTGCTCGGGCAAGGTTTATTACGATCTCGTCGAGGATGCGGCCAAGCGTGGCGTCAACGATGTCGCCATCATCCGCGTCGAACAGCTGTATCCATTCCCGCGCAAGGAAGTCGCTGCGGAGTTGGCGAAGTATCCGGCCGCGCAGGAACTTTTCTGGTGTCAGGAAGAACCGATGAACCAGGGTGCGTGGTACCAGATCGAGCATCACCTGCTCAATGTGCTCGGCGAAGGCCGCTCGCTGCATTACGCCGGCCGCACACGCTCGCCCGCTCCGGCAGCCGGGCACCTCGCCACGCACCTGGTCGAACAGGCGGCGCTGGTCGAGCAGGCGCTGGTCGCCGCACCCGGCACCAACTACGCTGCTGATTGAATTTTGAAGTGCGGTCACGATGACCGCTTTTTGATTTCGCGTTCATGGATGAACGCATAAACTTAGGACACGCCCATGACCCTCGAAGTCAAAGTTCCGGTACTGCCCGAATCCGTTGCCGATGCGACCATCGCAAGCTGGCACAAGAAGCCGGGCGATGCGATCCGGCGCGATGAGAATCTGGTCGATCTGGAAACCGACAAGGTCGTGCTGGAAGTGCCCGCGCCGGCCGACGGCGTGCTCAAGGAAATCAAGCAGCAGACCGGCGCGACGGTGACGAGCGGACAACTGCTCGCGATCATCGAGGAAGGCGCCGTGGCCGCTGCGGCGCCACCGACTGCGCCAGCGCCGAAGGCTGCACCTGCGCCTGCCGCACCCGCCGCACCTGCGCCGCCAGCGCCAGCACAGAATCCGGCCGCCGCGAATCTTTCGCCGGCCGGCCAGCGCGTTGCCACCGAGAACAAGATCGATCCGGCGCAGGTCGCCGGCACCGGCGTGCGTGGTCAGGTGACCAAAGAAGACCTGGTCAACTTCATGCGCGGCGGCCAGCCCGCCGCACCCGCAGCAAAAGCCGCGTCCGTGCCGACGGCCGCGCCAACGCCGGGATCGCGTCCGGAAGAACGCGTGCCGATGACGCGCATGCGCGCCAAGATCGCCGAGCGCCTGATGCAATCGAAGAATTCCATCGCCATGCTGACCTCGTTCAACGAGATCAACCTGGCCAAGGTCGCGGCGATGCGCAAGGAACTCGGCGAAGCCTTCGAGAAGGCCAACGGCATCAAGCTCGGCTACATGAGCTTCTTCGTCAAGGCCGCCTGCGAGGCGCTCAAGCGCCATCCCATCGTCAACGCGTCGGTCGACGGCAACGACGTCATCTACCACGGTTATCAGGACATCTCCGTCGCCGTGTCCACCGACAAGGGCCTGGTCACGCCGGTGCTGCGCGACGCGCAGTCCATGAGTTTCGCGGACGTGGAAAAAGCCATCGCCGCTTACGCCAAAGCCGCGCGCGAAGGCGGTTTGAAGCTCGAAGACCTGCAAGGCGGCACGTTCACGATCACCAACGGCGGCACGTTCGGCTCGCTGTTCTCCACGCCGATCGTCAATCCGCCGCAGAGCGCGATCCTCGGCATGCACACGATCAAGGAGCGCGCCATCGTCGAGAACGGGCAGGTGATCGCCGCGCCGATGATGTACGTGGCAATTTCTTACGATCACCGCATCATCGACGGCAAGGACGCGGTGCTGTTCCTCGTCGACATCAAGAACCAGCTCGAGAACCCGCAGCGCATGCTGCTTGGAATGTAAGCGCCCCGCTCGCGAAGGAAAAAACATGGCAGAGCAATTCGACGTCATCGTCATCGGCGGCGGTCCCGCCGGTTATCACGCCGCGATCCGCGCCGCGCAACTGGGCCTCAAGACCGCCTGCGTCGATGCGTGGACCGGTGCCGACAACAAGGCCGCGCTCGGCGGCACCTGCCTCAACGTCGGCTGCATTCCGTCGAAAGCGCTGCTCGATTCGTCCAAGCAGTTCCACAACCTCACGCATTCGTTCAAGGATCACGGCATCAGCGCCTCGAATCCGAGCATCGACGTGAAGACGATGGTCGGCCGCAAGGACAAGATCGTCAAACAATTCACCGGCGGCGTGGCGATGCTGTTCAAGGGCAACAAGATCGCCTCGTTCCTCGGCAAGGCGCGG
>JAFEFD010000194.1 GCA_018240765.1 Pseudomonadota bacterium
ATCCATCCCGGCTTCATCTGGACGCCGATGGTGGACAACTATCTCGGCCACGAGGGCGATGTCGAAGCGCGCAAGCGCGACGTCGGCGCGCTGCATCCGCTCGGGCACATGGGCGAGCCGGACGATATCGCCTGGGGCGTGGTGTACCTGGCCTCGGACGAGGCGCGTTTCGTCACCGGCGCGGAACTCGTAATCGACGGCGGTTACACGGCGCGTTGATGAAAAATCAGCAGAGCTCGAACGCCTGCAGGTGTTCGGGCACGTGCACTGCATTATTCCATGCCGTGAACCGGGCGGATTGATCGAAGTCAAGGAGTCCACCGTCGCGCGCGCGTATGTTGTGCGCATGGATTTCTCGAACGCCTATCTGCAGATTTTTGGCGTGGCGCTTGCCGTGCTGATGGGTGCAATCGCGCTCGTCAACTGGCTGAACCGGCGCCACGGCGGTTTCCTCAAAGGTTGGGCCGGCATGGTGTTCATTGCCGTGTGCTGGATCGCCGCGCTGTTATTCATCGCGCTGCGGGTGCGCGGCTGAGGCAAAGCCCGCTGCGGTGAGGAACGGGCGCATGGCCTAATCAGTACCGATTTGGTACACTTTAGCGGTCGCCATCCGGGCAACGCCCATGCTCCGCGTCAGCAAACTCACCGATTACGCCACCGAGGTCATGGCCGCGCTTGCGGCCGTGCCGGCGCGCGTGCATAGCGCGCAGGAACTGGCCGAGCGCGTGCGCCTGGAATTGCCGACGGTGAGCAAGCTGCTCAAACAGCTGGCGAGTGCGGGATTGATCGAGTCGTTCCGCGGCGTCAACGGCGGCTATCGCCTTGCGCGCGAGCCTGCGCGCATCAGCATCGCCGACATCGTGATCGCTATGGAAGGCCCGATCGGCATGACCGAATGTAGTGCGCAAGCGGGTTCGTGCGACCACGAATCGCATTGCGGCGTGCGCGTGAACTGGCAGCGCATCAATCAGGCCATCGCCGGTGCGCTCGCGGGCGTGAGCCTTGCCGACATGATCAAGCCGTCGCCGCGGCGCCGCACGGCGTCCATCCCGTTGCGCGTGGTTGGCGCCTGAGGAATCGACATGGCCGTCGAACGTCGCGAAATCGAATCCGCATTGAACCGCCGCTACGAGGCGGGTTTCGTCACCGACATCGAAAGCGAAAGCCTGCCGCCCGGGCTCGGTGAGGACATCGTGCGCGCAATTTCGGCGCGCAAGGAAGAACCCGAGTGGATGACGGACTGGCGCCTCAAGGCCTATCGGCATTGGTTGACGATGACGCCACCGCAGTGGGCGAAGCTGAAAATCGCGCCGATCGATTTCCAGGCGATCAGCTATTTCTCGCGGCCGAAGAACCAGCCGAAATCATTGGACGAGGTCGATCCGAAACTGATCGAAACCTACGACAAGCTCGGCGTGCC
>JAFEFD010000195.1 GCA_018240765.1 Pseudomonadota bacterium
CCGCCACCTGGCCCGCTGCGGCGTTCGATGAGGCTGTCGAACTCGAACGGCAGGCCGTCCAGAGCGATCAGTCCGCGCGCCAGAAAATAACTGCTGCGCACATCAAAACATTCCGGATGCTCGATCGCCACAAGTGCGGGCTGCGCCTTTTGCACCTGATCCACGCCGGAAAAATGCGCACCGCCCTGTTGCCAGATTGCCTGCGCCATCTCCTGTGTCACATTGGCTCCCAGGGTCATCAGCACCGGTACTGCCGCCGTATTCACATTGATCGGCGTGCCCTCGGGCAAGGCAGTCACATACGGCGCGAGCGTGGCATAGACGTCGCCATCCACACCGGCGACGAGGCGCAATTCCGAGACGTGGGCGAATGCGCGCGCCGCGCGTCGGTACGGCACGGGCTGGGCGAGGTAGAACTGATCGTCCACCGTCGCGGGCGCCGTTGCATCGAGCCAGTTGACGACATGACCGGCGATGGCGGGATCGAGCTTGAGCGCGGTCAGCAGCAGGACGAACTTGCCGCGCCAGACTTGCGCGGTATCGTAGGCGGGATCGAGATTGTTGAGGTTGAAGCGGCCATTGAGATCGGACATCTGCGCCGCGATCGTACCGCCGGGCACCGGCGTCGGCGGCAGCGGAATCGCCCAGACGCTATCCGCGGCGTCGTAACCCAGGCCCTGGTCCTGCGCGCGCACGAGCACTTCGGCAGCGTAATTCTCGAGTCCACGCGCATACGCCTGCGCTTGTTGCGCACGCAGCGCGTTGCGCGTGCGCGCCGCCGCGAGGCCGCCGCGATCGAGCAGTCCGGCGATCAACACGGTAGCAAGCGCGACCACGAGCAACGCGACGAGAAGCGCTACTCCGCGCTGGGTTTTGCCGCATTGTGGAAATGTGGATTTCATCGCACCCCACCCGGTGGCGGCGGCAACGGCGGCAGCGGCGTGCCGATGGCAGCCGGCGGTGCTGGCGTGACAAGACCTGCCGCCTTGTCCGGCCATCCGGATACGAGTTCCACCGTGCCGCCAATCCCGCCGTATTGCTTCGTATGCAATTGCCACTGCACTGCGCGCGGCAGGATTTCAGGCTTGGATTGCGGCGGCGGCCATGCGTCCAGCCACTGGCCGGACGCGGCGTCGAAATAGCGCAGCCGGAAATCATCGACCGAAACCTTCAGATCGTCGACCTGCGGCGTGCTGTTTGCGGAACGGTCGAGCACAGCGTAACGGCCGCGTTCGAGCTTGCTGCCGTCGAGTTCGTAGAACACGCGCTGCAGGTTCGAGCGCGGCTCGGCCTGCGGATTGGCGAATCCCAGGCGCGTGAGTTCGATGTGATCGGACGCACCGATCAATGCCGGCAGCACCTGGCCCGCCGCGCCGCGCAGTGGACGCGCGATGGCGCCGTTGAGGTCGCGATCCAGCGACCCGACCACGCGCATGAGATTGCCGAAATCGGATTCCTGCTGAGCCAGCTCGCCGCGCGTGCGCGCGATGGAATTCAATCCGCCATACGCCAGCGCGGCCATGATCGAGAACACGGCCAGCGCGACCAGCAACTCGATCAGGGAGAAGCCGCGTTTCACGGTTGCAGGTCCAG
>JAFEFD010000196.1 GCA_018240765.1 Pseudomonadota bacterium
TAGCTGCCGGCCCAAAGTCCAAGCAACGCTCCGGCAATGGCGATGGCGATGATGAGAAGATTGGAGCGGCTGAACATCAGGGGCTGGCCTGTGCGGGAACCAGCGCGGCGCGCACCACGGACTGGGTGAGCACGGTCGGCAGCACACGACCGTCATCGCCATTGCGGAACACGACGTACAAGGGCACGCCGACGGCGTGGAAACGCGCCAGAAATGCCTCGATGTCGCGGTCGGGATTGGTCCAATCGCCGGTCATCAAGGTTGCGTGCGTTTCATCGAGCAGCGCGCGGAACGCGGCCGTATCCAGCACGGCATGCTCGTTCACCTTGCAGGTCGTGCACCAGTCCGCACCGATATCGACGAATACGGTCTGGCCGGCCTTGCGCAGCTCTTCGAGTTTTGCCGGATTGAACGCCACCTGGCCATTGACTTGTGCTGCCGCCACCTGTTTCGCGGGAAGGTACGCCAACCAGTACAACGGCGGCAGCGACAGCAGCAGCGCGACCAGCGACAGTGCGCGCCAGCCGGGCGTCTTGTAGCGACTGCGTTCGAACCACCACAGGCCCAGGCTCAGCAGCACCGCGCCGGCCAGGACCAGTCCGATCGCATCCACGCCACGCTGGCTGCCCAGCACCCAGACGAGCCAGACCGCGGTGAGATACATCGGAAACGCCAGCACCTGCTTGAGCGTTTCCATCCATGCGCCGGGCTTCGGCAGCCAGCGCGCGAATCCCGGCACGAAACCGATCAACAGGAAGGGCAGGGCGAGGCCGAGCCCGAGTGCGATGAATACGCAGAACGCCGCCAAAGCCGAGTTCGCGAAGGCGAATGCCAGCGCCGTGCCCATGAATGGCGCCGTGCAGGGGCTCGCCACCACGACCGCGAGCACGCCGGTGAAGAAGTCGCCGGAAGCGCCGGAGCGCGCGCTCAGGCTTTGGCCGGTGTTGCCCAGGCCGGCGCCGAATTGCACCACCCCGGAAAGGCTCAGTCCGATGGCGACGATCACGTAGATCAGCACGGCCACGAACAACGGCTGCTGCAGCTGGAA
>JAFEFD010000197.1 GCA_018240765.1 Pseudomonadota bacterium
GCCGCGATGAAGCCGACCAGCGAACCGTGCGAATACTGGCCGTAGCGGACCATGCCGCCGGATTCGGGGAACATCGCACCGAGTTCCGCGTAGGTGAGCGCGATCGCGCTGATGATCAGCGCGCCAATGACCCAGGCCCAGACCGCGTCCGGCCCGGCCAAACCCGCGGCGCGCCACGCGCCGAACAGCCAGCCCGAGCCGATGATCGAACCCAGGCCGATGAGCATCAGCGCAAACGCGCCGACCTCACGGCGGATGGCCGTGTCGTTTCCCGTCATGTGCATCCCCGCTCGCAACGATTGCGTGATGGTGGCAGGTTTGGCGTTGGTTGTCAGCGGCTATTTCGGCGTCAGCACCAGATGCCCGTGCACGTTGATGTCGCGGCTGATGTCGGCCCAGTCACCGCTCGCGCCCAGGCCGAAGTCGAGGCGATTGAGGGCGGTGTTGACGTCAAGCGTCGTGGCGCCGCCGGTGGCTGCGAATTTCACCTTCAATGCGACCGGTTTGCTCTGGTCGCGGATGGTGAGCGTGCCCAGCGCGATCACGCCGCCATCGGCGCCGCGGTTGAATGCGTTGGTGACGAAGTGCGCCTGCGGGAACTTCGCGGTGTCGAAGAATTCCGAGGTCGCCAATGTCTGGTCGCGTTCGCCGCTGCCGGTGTCGACGCTGGCCAGTTGCACGGTCACGTTGAACTTCGCGTGGGCGAGATCGGTCTCGTCGTAGCTGATCGTCGCCGTCCATTTCGCGAACTTGCCGGCGAATGCGCCGCCCTGGTAAATGCCATCGAAACCGAGGCCGCTCTTGGCCATGTCCACGTTCCAGTCGCGCGCGAACGCAGCGACAGGCAGCAACAACAGACAAAGTATAAAAGTGCGCATCGTGGCGACTCCTTCAGGTTCGCGTGAACGGCAGCATGCGGCGCAGCACGCCATCGCGATTGTGGAAGTGATGGATCAAGGCCATCGCCGCATGGCCGGCCGCAACTGCGATCAGGACCCAGAACAGGAACTCGTGGCGTTCGGCGGCGATGTCCTTCAGGCCTGGAAC
>JAFEFD010000198.1 GCA_018240765.1 Pseudomonadota bacterium
ACCACGGAAAATGGAACTTTTACGCATTGTATACTCCTGAATACTCACGCTTTCGGCAGCGTGACGCCCTTCTGGCCCTGGTATTTTCCGCCACGGTCGCGGTAGCTGGTGCCGCAAACCTCGTCGGATTCGAGAAACAGCATCTGCGCCACGCCCTCATTCGCGTAGATCCGCGCTGGCAGCGGCGTGGTGTTGGAAAACTCCAGCGTCACGTGGCCCTCCCACTCCGGCTCCAGCGGCGTGACGTTGACGATGATGCCGCAGCGCGCGTAGGTACTCTTGCCCAGGCACACCGTGAGCACGCTGCGCGGGATGCGAAAGTACTCCACCGTGCGCGCCAGCGCAAACGAATTGGGCGGGATGATGCACTCGTCGCCCTTGACGTCGACGAAGCTGCGCGCGTCGAATTCCTTGGGATCAACGATGGTCGAGTTGATGTTGGTGAAGACCTTGAACTCATTCGCGCAGCGCACGTCGTAGCCATAACTTGACGTGCCGTAGGAAATCAGCTTGCCGCCGTTGCCGTTGACGCGCACCTGGCCGGGCTCGAACGGTTCGATCATGCCGTGCTGCTCCGCCATGCGGCGGATCCAGTGGTCGGATTTGATGCTCACGATTGCGCGCTCATGTGTTCTGGATGACGATCTTGGGAAATTGAATGCTCTTGCTGCGCGCGTGCAGCGCCAGCTGCGCCGCGGTCTTGCGCGCGATCGCGCGATACATCGCTGCAATCGCGCTCGCAGGATCGGCCGCGACCGTCGGCGTGCCGCCATCGGCCTGTTCGCGGATATGAATGTCCAGCGGCAACGATCCCAGCAACGGCACGCCATACTGCGCGGACATGCGCGCGCCGCCACCTTCGCCGAAAATGTGTTCGGTGTGGCCGCAGTTCGAGCAGGTGTGCAGCGCCATGTTCTCGACGATGCCGAGCACCGGCACGTCGACTTTCTCGAACATCTTCAGGCCTTTCTTCGCATCGAGCAGGGCGATGTCCTGCGGCGTGGTCACGATCACCGCGCCGGAAACCGGCACGCGCTGGCATAGCGTCAACTGGATGTCGCCGGTGCCCGGCGGCAGGTCGATGACGAGGTAATCCAGGTCAACCCAATTCGTTTCGTTGAGCAGTTGCGTCAGCGCCTGCGTCACCATCGGGCCGCGCCAGATCATCGGCGTGTCCTCGTCGATCATGAACCCGATCGACATGGCCTGAATACCGTGTGCGATTTTTGGCTCGATGCGCTGGCCGTCCTTGGTATCGGGTTTTCCGGAAACGCCCAGCATGCGCGGCATGGACGGGCCGTAAATGTCTGCATCGAGCACACCAACATTCGCGCCCTCGGCGGAAAGCGCGAGAGCGAGATTCGCCGCCGTGGTGGACTTGCCGACGCCGCCCTTGCCCGAGGCGACCGCGATGATGTTCTTCACGTTCGGCATCGGCGTCAGGTCCTTCTGCACCTTGTGCGCGAACACGCGCGAAGTCACGCCAACCGCCGCGTCCGCAATGCCGGCCTCGGCGAGCCTGGCGCGCACCTGTGCGGCGAACGCATCCGTGAATGTCTTCGCCGGATAGCCGAGCACGATGTCGATCGCGACCTTGCCGCCATCCACGCCCACACCCTTGACCGCGCCGGATGCGACCAGATCCTGGCCGGTATGCGGATCGACAATTTCGGCGAGCAGGCGCTCGACCTGTTCTTTGGTCGGCTGGATCATTGTGGGGACTGGTGCGAAATGATGACCATCTATTGTATCCGAGCACGGTGCAGTTGCGTTCCTTATGCGCCAGCGCAAGAATTGCAACGTTGAAAACGCGCTGGGATGCATCTTTCGGTTTTCCGGGGACATCGAGTGACTGGGGACGTAGCCTGTTGATTGCGGGCCTATGTCAGACTTGCAACACGGCGAAGTGTGCCCGGGTTTGCAGTGCTGCCGGGTCAAAATCACGAAACGTAGACACAAGCCTCGGCAAACTGCGCTACCGGTGAGGACGCGCGCACGCACGCGTCCTTGCCGACCTTGGACTGGGAGGGGGACATGAATTTTCCGACTCGCAATATCGCGCTGATCTTGTCATCCACACTGTTCGCCGGCACAGCCCTGGCGGGCAATGCGATGTGGACTTCGGAAGGGCCATTCGGCGGCAGCGTCTACCGTTTGTACGTCAGCCCGACGTCGCCGAGCGTACTTTATGCAGGCAGCCGTGGCGGCATCTTCCGCAGCAACGATGGCGGCGTCAGCTGGACGCGCAAAGAAGCGGGATTGGCCGGTTCGGTCGCCTACACCTACGCACTTGGCATGGATGCCGACGCACCAGGAACCTTGTGGGTCGTGGACGGCTTCGGCCATTTCGACCGCAGCACCGACGGCGGCGACAACTGGGCGCAGACCGGATACAACCTGTCCAGCAATGACCTGGCAAACGACATTGCCGACGTACCCGGAGGTACTGGCACACTCTATATCGCAACAGCCCTGAATGGCGTGCTCAAGAGCAGCAACAGTGGGTCAAGTTTCCTGCCCGTCAACAGCGGGTTGCCGGCGAACGTCCCGATCAATCGTGTGGCCGTTGATCCGGCCAATTCGCTGCGAGTAATTGCCGGCGTGGGGTATGCCAACCTGATCGACCCGCTGCATCAGCAATCCATCTACGTCAGTAGCGACGGCGGAACGACATGGAACGGGACCTTGGCCCTCAACGACGGCGTGAACCCATATTACGGCCAGGTCAGCGATGTCAGCTTTGGCGCCGGCACAACGGTTTATGCGGTGGTCGATCAGCAGTTGTATCGTAGTGGCGACGATGGCGCGACCTGGGCAGCGACTTCATTGCCTACCTACACCGTGCTTTCCATACAGGCGGATGCAACCGACGCAAATACCGTTCTGATCGGCGGCTATGCGGGACTGATGCGCTCCACCGACGGCGGCGACTCCGCAACTGCGCTGAACAGCGGCCTGTCGTTCAGCGTCGGGGCACCGGTCGCGGTCAACCGCATCGTGCTGCACCCGAACTACCCGGCAACACCACAGATCTGGCTGGGCACGGTCGATGCCGGCATCTATTTCAGCGCCAACAGCGGCACGACCTGGGCAGTGCAAAACGATGGATTGGCGGCAATCAATATCCGTGCCTTGGCGATGTTCCACGATGCCAGCACGCATCGCATGTTCGCCGGCTACGGCGATGCCTTCACGCCATCGCCGGCGCTGTACCGAGGCAACAATTCCGGCCCCGGCACGCCATTTACCTCGTGGGCGCCTTCGAACACGAATCTCGGCGCTTACCAGATTCGTTCCGTAACCATTGATCCGACCACGAAATCCGGTGGCATTGGCAGCGCACGCATCTATGCCACCGGTCGCAGCGGAATCGGTCACGCGGGAGCTCTGGACGCGCGCAACGGCGGCATCTACCGCAGCAGCGATGGCGGCAACACCTGGAGCACGACAGACAGCGGCTTGCCCACCTCCGGCAATCCACCGGCGCCCAACGTCGGCACGGTGCGCAGCCTCGTGCTCGATCCGCGCTCGTGCGCCTCGCCGCCGCCTTCCGGTCCGTGTGCAAGCGGCCCATTGCAAACGGTTTACGCCACGTCCAACGGGCGCAGCGTCGCGGGCACAGCGCAATTCCGCATAATGAAGAGCATCAATGGCGGCAATTCCTGGACGACGAGCGACAGCGGGATTCCGCAGCCGTTCAATGGAAGCGCACCGGATTACCTGGATTACCAGATCCCATTGGTCGTTCCCATCGTCATCAATCCGGCGAATCCGCAAGTACTCTTCGTCGGTACAAATCTCACCTACGACCCATCGGTCGTAGCCACGCCGACGATCCAGAACGGCGTGTACAAGAGCATCGATGGCGGCGCAACCTGGACTTTCAGCAGCAACGGCCTGCCGATCCGGGCTGGAACGACGGCTACCGCATTCGATGTGCTCAGTCTGGCGATCAATCCGGCCAACCCGAACGAATTGTGGTGTTCGGTCATCGATGGCGCAGCGTCGGTGAACGCGGGCGGCATCTATCACACCGTCGACTCTGGCGCGAACTGGTCTGATGCCAGCACTGGCATCACCTCGGCCGACATCCGTGCGCTGTATGTCGATCCGACCAATCCCGCCATCGTCTACGCGGCGGGCGGCGGCACCGCGGGTAACCCCGGCGGCGTGTACAAAACCACCGACAGTGGCGCACATTGGCTTTCGATCAGCGTAGGCCTGCCGGCCGACGCGGCACTTGCGCTGCAGGTCGATCCGGTGGACAGCAGCGTGCTATACGCGGGCACGAACAGTGGCGTGTGGACCATCACCCAGATGGTCGACAGCGACGGCGATGGCGTTCCGGACGCGATGGAGAACAATGCCCCGAATGGCGGCGACGGCAACAACGACGGCATACCCGATGCGGCGGAATCGGCCGTCGGATCGCTGGCCACCGCCAGCGGGGGCAGACCGGACGGTGGAACCGGTGCTCGCACCGAAGCCACGCCGTATTTCACCGTTGTCGCCAGTCCGGTCACCGGCACCTGCACCCAAACCGTGGACGTGCAATCCGTGTACGCCGCGTATCACGGCAACGACGTGTCGACCTATGGCGACAACTATGCCTACCCGCGGCAGCTGGCGCGCTTCGAAATCCTCGATTGCCAGAAAGCCACGGTGACCGTGAAATTCCACGGCGCGAATTTCGGCAACGGTTACTCGATGCGTTTCTACGGCCCATCCACCCCGGGCGATCCAGCCACGATGGGCTGGTACGATTTCAGTGCACGGGCCGCGAAGATCGCCGCCGACACATGGCAACTCACGCTCGACAACGGCCAGTTTGGCAGCTACCGCCCCGCCAGTGCGAACTCGATCCTGTTCGAAGGTGGACCGGCCTACGAGGAAGGTATCTTCCGCAACGGATTCAATTGAAACCTTGCAATGGAAAAGATCAGCGGCGCATGGCGATACGCCGCTGATCCTGGCACCGGATCACGTAAGATGCCCGCATGCGCCTTGCCGCCATCGTCCTGCTCGCATTCGCAGCGCCCACGCTCGCGCAAACAGCCAACAGCTCACCTGCCGGCCTGTGGCAAACCTTCGACGACGACACGCACGCGCCAAAGGCCCTGGTCGAAATCGTCGAACGCGCCGGCAAGCTGAGCGGACGCATCGTCAAGCTGTTTCCGGCACCGGGTGAAGACGCGGATCCACGTTGCACGCGATGCGCAGGTGCTCGCCACGATCAACGCGTGGTCGGCATGACGATCCTGTGGAACTTTCGTCGCGATGGCGATCGCTGGGACGGCGGCGAAGTGCTCGATCCGGAAAGCGGCGACGTCTACCGCGCCATCCTGCATCCGCGCGATGGCGGCAAGATGCTCGATGTGCACGGTTATATCGGCATCCCGCTGCTCGGCCGCAGCCAGATCTGGACACGCCTCGACGATTGAGCGGCCGCCAACGCATTTTCCAGTATGATTGCGCGCCCGAAAACGGGCGATGTTGGCGCAGTAGCGGAGATTCCCATGAACACGCGTACGATCGCGCTGGCCGGCCTGCTGGCAGCGCTGCCCCTGACAAATGCATTCGCGACGACCTGGGTTGTTACCGGAACCGGCGAGCCAACTTCGACAATCTGCAACCCCGTAACTTTCGACTGCCCGACCCTGCGCGACGCATTCAATTCCGCCAGCAATGGCGACAAGATCCAGTTCGCCAGCAGCATCGACGGCGGCACGATCCTGCTCGGCAACTACAGCAATGCGCAGACCGGCACGGAATTCGGGCCGTCCGCGTTCTTCATCACCGGCGGCATGGCAATCACCATCGACGGCGAAACCGGCCTCACGCGCGGCATCACGATTGCGCGCGACACGGCGCAGGCGCCGTTTCGCCTGTTCGACGTGGACGCCGGCAGTGGCCTGACGTTGATCGGCCTCACGCTCAAGAACGGCCTGGCGCAGGGCTTCAACAGCGGTTCCGGCGGCGGCTCGCTCGGCGCCGGCGGCGCGATCTTCAATCAAGGCGACCTGATCATCGACAGCTGCACCTTCGTCGGCAACAAGGCGCAGGGCGGCGCCAGCGGCGATGGCAGCGGCAATTACAGCGGCGCCGGTGTCGGCTCTGCACCGGTCAATGGCAAGGGCGGCGGCCCGAATGGCAGCGTCGTATTCGGCGTGCCGGGCGGCTTCGGCGGCGGCGGCATTGCCTACGACGGAGGCAGCGACGGCGGCTTCGGCGGCGGTGGCGGCTCGGGCGGCCCCGGCGGAAACGGCGGTTTTGGCGGCGGTGCCGGCTCCGCGTCAGGAGGCGGCAGCGCCAATGGCGGCTTCGGCGGCGGCGGCAACAATGCAAGCTCATATGGCGGCGGCGGCGCGGGCATGGGCGGCGCGATATTCAACGATGCCGGCACACTCAATATCGTCAATTCCACGTTCACCGCCAACAGCGCCAGCGGTGGCGCGGGCGGCAACGCGGCGGCTGGCGGCTCGGGCTTCGGCGGCGCGATCTTCAACTACAGCGCGGTCCTGACCATCCAGTCTTCAACCCTGGCGCGCAACAGCGTCGCCGCGGCCAGCGGCGGCATCGCCGACGGCGGCGCGCTGTACAGCTTCGATGACCGCAACTGTGGAGTCGGCGGCAATACCTGCCCGAACGGTTCGGCATCGAGTTTCGATCTTGAATCCTCGATCTTCTCGAACAGCAGCGCCACGCACGACGTCGTGGTCAATACCGGAAGTCCACCCGCCGTTGGCACGTTCAGCGACTTGATCGTGATGTCCCGCGACGCCACGCAGTTCACGATTGCCAACTTCGCCAGCAGCGCCGACCCGCAGCTCAGCCCGCTCGGCAATCACGGCGGCTGGACGCCGACGATGGTGCCGAAACAAGGCAGCGCCGCCATCGATGCCTTGACCTGCACAAGCGGGTTCGCGCGCGACGACCAGCGCGGCGTTGCGCGTCCCTATCCTTCCTCTGGCCAATGCGACGTCGGCGCGGTCGAGTACGACGGCGACTATATCTTCGCCAACGGATTCGATTACTGATCCGGCGCCAGCAGCGGCGCATGCTAGTCTGCACGCCTTGGAAACAGGGGATCGCCGATGGTTGCCAAGAAATCGTTGGGCCTGCTCGACCTGGTGCTGTTCAACACCGTGGCCGTCGTGGGCCTGCGCTGGGTCGCACTGGCCGGGCATTCCGGTCCGTCATCGCTGACGCTGTGGCTGCTGGCAGCGCTGATCTTCTTCATTCCGCAGGGCCTGTGCGTGATGACACTGTCGTCCGCATTGCC
>JAFEFD010000199.1 GCA_018240765.1 Pseudomonadota bacterium
ACGTCCGTCTTGGACGTGGACGCGCCGAGCGCGACGACGAACGTGGCAGTCACCGTGCAGCTGGCATTGATCGCGCCGGTCGTGAACGTGGTCGAGAAACTGGTGGTGCCGCCGCAGCCGGAGATATTGTCCACCTCGTAGCCCGCGTTCGGCGCCGCCGTGCAGGTGGTCGAGCCGCCGGGCGAAACCGACGTGAGCACGCAACTGATCGTGCCGTAGGCGGAGTTCGGCGACACCGCCGTCCCGACCGTGTAGCTGACGAGTTTGGTCCAGGTCAGCGCATCGAGGGCAACATACTGGAAATTGCCTCCAGTGACGATCTGCAGTTCATCTATTTTCTTGCTCGCGTTGTTGCTGCCGCCGAAGGTGGTCAGGTCGATCTTCGAGAACCCATTCGTGGTCGAGATACTCGTGGTGAACCCGCTGCTGGCACTGGCCGTGAATACGGTCGCCCCGGAAAGCTTGCCGGTCAGAGTCACGCTGCCGCCCTGACCGATGCACGTCGGGCCCTGGCCGCAAGTGTATCCCGCGAGGTAAAGCCAAAAACTACCGACGGTGAAGGGCGAGCCATCATGAGTCTTCAAGCTGAAATTCGGGCTCGGGGCCGGATTCGGCGGGACCGCGAGGCCATCGTTGTCAATGTATTTGTTGTCGGCAGCCGTACCGTTCCAGCCAGTGCCTGGATACGCCGAATCGATGGCAAAACGCCAACTGCTGTTAGTGACGATGTCGAACGTCGTTCCATTCGATACGAACGACGTGTTGCCCGTTGTGTTCGCAGAACCTTCGAAGGTTTCAAGCGTCGTCTGCGCGGAAGCGACATTTGCACAGGCAGGCACGAACAGCGCAAAGAGTATCGCGATGAGCCGGCTCATGGTTTTCTCCCCTGCTATCCCTGTATGTGTGTGGAATCTAGCACACCTGCGCTGCGCGCAATTCAGTTGCCGACGTCGTATTTTTTCAACATGGCTTTGAAGCGCGCATCGTCGCGAATCGGATCCCAGGCCGGGTCGATCCGCAACATGGCGGGCGAGTAGTAAAAGCCGATTCCCGGACTGGCGAACGCCGCTTCCAGCAAGGGCACGGCCAGATCGGCGCGCCCAGCCTGCGCGTAATGCACCGCGTTGTTTTGCATCACCGCAGCGCCGGCTACCTTGTCGCCGGTTGCGGCGACGATGGTTTGCGAACGCGCAATCGCATCCAGTGCCTGCTGCGTGTTGCCCAGTCCCAGCTCGGCTGCCGCGAGGTTGCTCCAGACCGAAGCCAGGTCGCCGCCCTGCTGCAGCGACAATTCCGCTTGCGCCTGCGTGCGCGCCTGCTCGAACAAGGGCCGCGCCCTGGCCGACTCGCCCGCGAGCCGGTACAGGTTGGCCAGTTGCAACGATTTGGATCCGCGCACGAACGAAAAATTGTCCGGTGTGTCGGCGACGCCTTGCAGCAGCGCGATCGCCTCGGCGTACTTGCGTTGATAGGTCAGCATGTCCACGCGCCAGAGCTGCATCACCGGTTCATCGCCCTGCGCCGCAGCCAGCGCGCCTTGCGCGTCGCCGTTGCGCAGCAGGATGACGTTGGACGCATCGATGGTCGCGCTCAGGTTGGTCGGATCCAGCGCCAGCGCGCGCTGCAGCCACGAAGCGGCGTCGGCGTAGCGTCCGGCCATCATGCAGGTCTCGCCCAGGTCGTTGGCCAGCGCGCTGTTGCGAGGATCGTGCGCCAGCGCGGCTTGCAGCGACGCAATCGCCGCGTCGATCTGGCCTTCGCGCCGCTCGACGTAACCGCGCGCAGCCAGCGCGTCGGCGTCGTTGGGCCGCAATGCCAGCGCAGCGTCGAAGGCGATGCGCGCGGCCGCGTAGTCGCCGCGACCGTAGTAATCACTGTAACCGACAGCCAGATGCGCTTCCGCGAGGTGTGGCGCAAGGCTCAGCGCCTGCTCGGCGTCGGTGCGCGCCTGCGTCGTGAGTTGCTTGACGTCCAGGCCGCCGCCGCCGTTGAGCCAGGCCAGTTCGCTTTCCACGTACGACAATCGCGCGAATGCCAGCGCGAAATGCGGATCCTGCGCGACCGCCTCGCGATACAGCGGCAACGCGGCTTTCAGGCTCGCGGTGTCGTTGTCGGTCTTGCCGCGATTGGCCTGGTATTCGGCATGCAGGAATGCATCCAGCGCCGCCTGGTTTTCGGTCGGCACCACGGCAAGGTTCGCTGTTTCTGCCGGCGACAGTCGCGCCTTGAGTGCGTCGGCCACTTTCTGCGCGACTTCGCCTTCCACGCCAAACAGGTTGTCGAGCGCGCGCGGGTAGTCCTGCGCCCACACATGCGTATCGCTGCGCGTATCGATCAGTTGCACGTTGATCAGCACCTGGTCGCCCGCGCGCTGCACGCTGCCCTCCAGGATCGATGCCACGCCCAGTTGTTGCCCGATCACTTTCAGGTCGGTCGGGCGCGCGCCGTATTTTTCCGTCGACGCGCGCGAAATGACCTTGAGATCACCGATGCCCGCGAGCTTGGTCAGGATCAGGTCCTGCATGCCCGCGACAAAGTAGGCGTTGCCCTTGTCGTCGGACAGGTTCTCGAACGGCAACACGGCAATGGACTTGTCGGGAATCGGGATCGCAGGCAACGCCGCCGCATCGCCGTCTTCGTGCTGCGGCGTCGGCGCAATGCGCCACAGCACACCGCCGCCGACCGCAAGCAGCAAGGCCAGAATCAGCAGTTCCGTGCCGGTCACGCGCTGCACACCGCGTTCGCCGTGATACCAGGCAAGCACCAGAGTGACGAAAAATCCGATTGCCAGGGCCACGGTGATGCCACGACGCACGCCCTCGTCCCAGCCGAACTGCTGGCCGACGATGTCCAGTCCCTGCAGCAGTGCGAACGCGGCCGCCAGATAGGCCAGCGACCACTGCACGATCTTGCGATTCTTCAGGCGCTGCAGGAACGGCGTGACGAGGCGTTGCGTGGAAGTGCCAGTCGGCACATCGAGTAGCGGCAATTCCGGCGTATGCCGCACGTGCACGGTCAACGCCTCGTCCGCGCCGATTGCGAAATGCCGCATCAGGTCGTCGATCAGTTCGCGGCAGCCGGCATAGCGTTGCGCCGGATCCTTGGCCGTCATCTTGCCCAGGATGCGCGCAAGTTCCACGTCCACATCCGGATTGATCGCGCGGATGTCGGGCAACGGCGTCTGCGCCACCTCGCGCATCAGCGCGAGCGGCGACGTGCTCTTGTACGGCAGGTGTCCCGCAAGACACTCGAACAGGACGATGCCGAGCGCAAAAATATCGGTGCGTGCATCCGCGATGACGCCGTCGTCGTAGCGCTCGGGCGCGAGATACCCCGGCGTGCCGAGAAACGCTCCTGTCGTGGTCAGCCGCGATGCGCCATCCTGCGTGGATTGGGCGATGCCGAAATCCGAGACCTTCACGACGCCAGCGGTGGAAATCAGGATATTGCCGGGCTTCACGTCGCGATGGACGAGTCCCTTCGCGTGCGCGCAGGCGAGGCCGCGGGCGGCCTGCACGACGAGGCGCGCGGCCTGGTCGGGGGCGAGATGCTTCTCGCGCTTGAGCAGCGCGTCCAGCGAAACCCCGTCGACGAATTCCATCGCGAAATATGGCGGCCCGCCTTCGCTACCGATGGCGTAGATGTGCACGACATGGGCGCCGTCCAGCGCGGCGACCGCGCGCGCCTCGCGCTGGAAGCGCTCGACGACGCGTGGATCGTGGGCCAGCGCATCGGACAGCACCTTGATCGCGACGAAGCGGTCCAGCGCCGCGTCGCGGGCCTTG